>CANQUW010000118.1 GCA_947627145.1 uncultured Bacilli bacterium | reverse complement strand
ATATGCAAATGTAGATCCAGCAACTCCTACTATTACAGATCCTACTGTTACAGTTGCTGCAGTCTTTTTATCATATCCCATTAGTAATACTAAAGAAATGATAAATGGGAATACAGCAAGTAGTGGTAATTGTAATCCACATACTGATGTTGCTACTGCAAGTAATACCATTATTATTGGTAAAACTATTTTTTCCTTTCCTTTTACTTTTTTAACTATTTTATCTAATAATACTCTATATGCTCCAGTTTTATTTAGAACAGCATAGAATCCACCAACAACTAATACAAAGATTGCAGTAAAACCAAAATATGATAATGCTGTTGTTGGATAATTGAATAGATCAAATAGTCCCATTTGTGCTCTTGCTTGTTCTGTATAGCTTTCTTGAAAATATGCTACTGGGAAAATCCAAGTGCAAATAGCTAATACAGCAATTGTTGCAAGTACAACTTTTAATGCATTATTTCTTTTCATAAAATAACCTCCTAACAGTACTTATTATACTAGTAAACCAAAGAAAAAACAAGTTTTTCACTTGTTTTTACATAAAATACCATAATTATTCTATCTCTTCATTGTCTGTTGGACGCATTAATGGGAACATTACGACGTCTTTAATATTTTCACTATTTGTAATTAATTGAACAATTCTATCTATTCCCATACCCCAACCAGATATTGGTGGCATTCCATATTCCATAGCATTTATATAGTCATAGTCCATACTCATAGCTTCTTCGTCTCCTGCTTCTTTTAATTTAGCTTGTTCAATTAATCTTTCTTCTTGGACTTGTGGATCTACAAGTTCTGAGAAACCATTTACAATTTCTGCTCCATTGATTACAAGTTGGAAACGATCTGTTATATCAGGTCTATCATCGTTTGCACGTGCAAGTGGTGATAAGCTAGTTGGATGTTCAGTTAAATAAACTGGTTCAACTAAGTTTGGTCTTGCAACTTTTTTATAAAGTTGATCAACTAAATTACCAAATCCTAAATCTTCAAGTGGTGTTTCACTTTCTATTTCTATTTTTTCTTCTATTATTTTATTTAATAATAATTCTTTAGTGTTATATTCATCAATATCAATATTTGCATATTTAAGAATTAATTCTCTAAATGATACTTTTTTCCAATCACCACTTAAATCTACTTCTTTATCTCCTACATTAATTGTTAATGTACCAAATATATTTTTAATGATTGTTTGTAGCATATCTTGAATTAATTTCATATTATCTTCGTAATTATAATATGCTTGATATGCTTCAATCATTGTGAAGTCTTGTAAGTGAGTTGTATCTATTCCTTCATTTCTAAAACATCTAGCAATTTCAAATACTTTAGGAAATCCTGCAACTACTGCTCTTTTCATATAAGTTTCTGGTGCTATTCTTAAATATAAATTTAAGTCTAGGGCATTATGATGAGTTATGAAAGGACGAGCTGTTGCACCGCTTGCTTTCGTATTTAAAATTGGAGTTTCTATTTCCATATATCCTAAATTTTCTAGATATTTTCTTAATTCACGAATGAATTTAATTCTTGTTAAAAATCTTGCTCTAGTATCTTCATTCATTATTAAATCTACATATCTTTCTCTATAACATAATTCTGTATCTGTTAGGCCATGAAACTTTTCAGGAAGTGGTTTTAATGCTTTTCCTAAAAACTCAAAACTTGAGACACGTATTGTTTTTTCGCCAGTATGAGTTGTAAATACTTCTCCTTCTGCTCCAATGAAATCTCCTATATCAAAATTTTCTTTAAAGAAGGCATATTTTTCTTCTCCTACCATATCTATTTTTATAGATAATTGGATTCTTCCTTCAATATCACGAATTGATACGAAACTCATTTTACCCATTTTTCTCATGAATACTATTCTTCCAGCAACTCTTACTCCTGTTGTCCCATCTTCTAAATCTTTTACATCTTTTATATCATAATTTGTTTCATATCTATCTGGATATGGATTTGTAAATTCTCTTATTTTTTCTACTTTTTCTCGTCTTACTTTTTCTTGTTCTGTAAATTCTCTCATGCTTTACATTCCTCACTTTCTAATATATCTTTCTTTACTACTATTGTGTTTGCTACTAAATCATGTAGTCCTCTGCCATCTTTTCTTATTGCTATCATAAAGATTGTTGCAATTATTACTCCATATTGAATTAATTCTAATATTATTGTTCCATATCCATAAATATCTCTTGATGTGAATACCATTAAGGCAAATGTTAACATATTTAAAAATATTGAATTAACTATTAAACTACGGAAAATTAAATCATTGATAGTAAGTGTAGTCCTGTCATATTTGACTACTGCTATATTCATAATTTTTTTACCAAGTGTTTGTCCTTTATAATAAAATTGTAGTACTACAAAATATAAAATTAATATAGCTATTGTAATTAATGAATATATTCCGTTAGTTTTTGCTATTTGATAATTCAAATCTATTGTTTGATAAACATAAGTTTTGGCGCTTATTTTATTTTTTTCATATTTTTCTATTATCTCAGTTGCTTCTTTTTGTAATTTTTCTGTTGCTTTTAAATCTATAAATGGTTGGGCTAAAATAGATGCTAGCATACTAACAATAAACATATCTAAGATGTATGCAAATAATCTCTGATAAAAATATGCTTTGTTTTTTACTAATTCTTCTTCATTTACTACTTTTTTATGTTTCTTTTTCATTTTTTGTTTCCTCCTTATATTTATTCAATAATAAAATTATATCATTAATATTTTCACATTTATAGATTTTATTTTTTATTTCACTTGAGTTTTTTATTCCTTTTAGATACCATCCTATATGATTTCTTATTTCTAGACGTGCTATCTTTTCACATTTTGTTTTAGAAAGTAAATCTAAATGTTTTAAGCACATATCTATTTTTTCTTCTGGAGATACTTTTTTTGGCTCTTCATTTTTATCAAGTAAATTAATTATATCTCTTATAAGCCAAGGATTTCCTAAAACTCCTCTTGCTATCATGACTGCATCACAACCAGTTTTTTCTAACATTTCTTTAGCATCATATGCAGTTTTTATATCTCCATTTCCTATTACTGGAATACCTACATTTTCTTTTACTTCTTTAATAATATTCCAATCAGCCTTTCCACTATAACCTTGAGACCTTGTTCGTGGATGAACACATATTGCTTTGGCACCTGATTCTTCACAAATTTTTGCTACTTCAACAGCATTTATATGTTTGCCATCCCAACCACTTCTTATTTTTACTGTTACTGGTATTGGTACACTGTTTACGACTGCTGTTACTATTTTTTTTATTTTTTTAGGATTTTTTAAAAGTGATGCTCCTGCTTGTGCTCTTACAGCTACTTTTGGTACAGGACATCCCATATTTATATCAATTATATCTGGATGCATATTTTCATAAATATATTTAGCAGCTTCGACAAAAGACTTTTCATCACTTCCAAATATTTGTTGTGTTATTGGTCTTTCGTAATCCGTCATATATAACATATCAAGTGTTTTTTTGTTTTGATATGTTATTGCTTTATCACTTACCATTTCTGCATAAATTAGACCACATCCAAAATCTTTTGCTATGGTACGAAAAGCAGAATTAGAAATACCTGCCATGGGTGCTAGAACAACTTGATTCTTGATTTCTACATTGCCTATTTTCCATTTCACTAGCACCACCTACTTTCTATTTATTTTTCTTTTTTAATTCGTCTCTTATTTCTTCAAGTAATACTATATACTCTTCTTTCTTTGGTTCTTCCTTCTCTTCTTCGTGTTTGAATTTCTCAAAGAATTTTACCATTAAGAATATACAGAATGCTATAATCAAGAAATCAACTATTGATTGAATAAAACTTCCATATGCTATTGTTGCATTTTCAAT
>CANQUW010000117.1 GCA_947627145.1 uncultured Bacilli bacterium | reverse complement strand
TTACTTGTAACATTAGTAGATAATTCTAAAGATTTAGATATATTACTTGAAGAGAATAAATTATTTAAAGAATATAGGAAGGAGGCAAAAGGTATGACAGCAGATGATTATAAAAGATTTAGAGATGCATCAATAGAAGCAACAGAGAATATGTATAAACAAATGGCATATGATGCAGAAGAACGTGGTAAAACTGAGGGTAAAGATAAAGAAAAGATAGCTACTGCAAAAAAGATGAAACAATGTAATGAGTCTATTGATAAAATAAAACTTTATACTGGATTAAGTGAACAAAAAATAAAAAATATTTGTATATAAAAATTTATATAAAGCATTAATTTTTTAGTGCTTTTTTCTTGAATTTTAAAAGATTTTTTGATAAAATTAGATATGTTGTTTGATAGTAGTGATACAACACAACTCAAAACAGAGGTGTGTTTTTCTATGGAGGTGTTTAATAATGGAAAAACAAGATTTAGGTCATGATAATATAGGTAAACTTTTAATAGCATTTGCTGTTCCGTGTGTAATAAGTATGCTTATAAATTCAGTTTATAATATAGTAGATCAAATATTTATTGGACAAGGAGTAGGGCTTTTAGGAAATGCTGCAACTAATGTTATATTTCCTTTAGTAATATTTTTCTGTGCAGTAGCAGGACTTTTAGGTAATGGATGTGCTGCTAATATGAGTCTTCGTTTAGGAGAAGGAAACAAAGAAGAAGCAAGGAAAGCTGTTGCATCTACTGTTACACTAACTATTGCCTCAGCAATTATAATTTCTATTATTGCATATATTTTCTTACCTGGAATAATAAATGCTTTTGGATGTACTCCAAATGTTTATAAATATGCTCTTACTTATGGTAGAATTATTGTTATAGGTGCTCCAGCACTTATTACTTATACAGCACTTGCATCTATTGTACGTGCAGACGGTTCTCCAAAATACTCAATGTTCTTCTTAGTTACAGGAGCAATTATAAATGTATTTTTAGATGCATTATTTATATTAGTATTTAAATGGGGTGTAGCAGGAGGAGCACTAGCAACTATAATAGGTCAGTATATTTCTATGATAATGTCTTTACTTTATTTAAGAAGATTTAAAAATTTTAAGATTAAAATTAAAGACTATAAAATAAACAAATCTATATTTAAAGTATTATCATATGGACTTTCTTCTTTTGTTACTCAAATAACAGTACTTGTCCTTTTTGTATTTATGAATAATATGCTAACAAAGTATGGTGCAACAACTAAATTTGGGGAAGATATACCACTTTCTGCTTATGGTATTATGTCTAAAGTAAACAGTTTATTAATATCTTCTGTATTAGGTATAGCTATTGGTGCTCAACCTATAATTGGATTCAACTATGGTGCTGGTAAAAAGTCTCGTGTTAAAGAAATATTTAAAAAAGTATATGTTCTTAATTTAGTAATTGCCGGAATATTTAATATAATATATTTACTTTTTCCAACACAACTTGTATCAATATTTGGTAGTGGAGATAATCCTTTATATTTAGAATTTGCAACTAGTCTATTTAGAATATTTTTAATGATTAGTTTTATAAACTCATTTGAAATGACTACAAGTATAGTTATTCAATCTTTAGGAAGTGCTAAAAAAGCAGCTGCTTGTACATTTATAAGACAGATAATTTTATTTATACCTATAGCGTTTATACTCTCAAATTATTTTGGTTTATATGGTATCTTATATGCAGGACCAATCGCAGATATTTTATGTTTTATAATAGTATTCTTTATTTTCTTATCAGAATATAGAAAACTAAATGATATGAATGAAAGAGTAGTAGAAGATGTAAAAGTAGAAGATAAAAAAGGAATTGTTGTTGCGATTAACAGAGAATATGCATCTGGTGGAAGATATGTTGGACGTTTACTTGCAGAAGAACTTAATATTCCCTTTTATGATGAAGATATTATTAAGATTACTGCCAAGGAGAGTGGTTTTAGAGAAGAATATATAGAAGAAAATGATGAACATGTTAGTAATTCTTTTTCTTCAGAATATAATAGTGATGATTTAGTATTTGTAGCTGAAAGTAAAGTTATAAAAGATATATCTAAAAAATCAGGTGTTATTGTTGGAAGATGTGCTCCATATATATTAAAAGATAATAGTAAAGTATATAAAGTATTATTATATAGTGATATGGATAATAAAATTAAAAGAGCAGTTAAATATTATGGTGTAAAGAAGAAAGATGCTTATGAAAAAATAGAAAAAACTAATAAAGAAAGAGATAAATATTATAAGTATTATACTGGTAAGAGTTTTTATGATTTTAAAGATTATGATTTGGCAATTAATGTTGATACACTTGGGGTAGAAGATACTGCTAAAATGATAAAAAATATTGTTTCATTAAATAAGGAATAGAAATTTTCTATTCTTTTTTTGTGTAAAGTCGAAAAAAATTTGAGTATAAAGTTGACGTGGGGGGGGGTACATTATATAATTAAAATAGGAAAGGAGAATAGATGATATGAAAAAAATTCAAATGGTTATGCTTGTTGCAATTGCAGCTTTTATGGTTATGCCAGTAGTTTCAGCACTTGAAATTAGTTCTTATGGTAAAGTTACTGATATTACACCTAATGGAGAACATATGGCTACTTATGAAACTCCAATTGAAGGAGAGGCAGATGCTACAAATCAACTTACTACTTTTGAAATCGAAAACAAAGATTTAAAAGTAATTGATGAAAATAAGGGTGAAGAAGAAAGACCAGTAAAAGATGCTACTTGGTTTGGTATTGCTGTTAAAGCACCAGAATATTCTGATGGAGATTTAACAAAAGCTTGCTGGGTAAGAGCAGGAGAATCAACTTGTAGAGAAGATTCAGATGCTGTTGTTGATGGAGAAGGTGGTACTTATACTTTATGGGTTCCAATTACTTCACAAGAGTTAAAAGATATTATTAAATCAAATGGAGAAGGTGCTGTCTTATCTAAAACAGTTCAACTTCAATGGGAAGGAAAAGATAGCCAAAATAATATCCAAACTGTTGTTATTAATATTCATACTGATAGTGTAACTTTAACTATTGATCCTGATGCAGCACCAGGAGAAATAGAAGCTACTGCTAAATTTGATGAAGAAGATGAACAAGCTGCAATTGAAGAGTATAAGGAAAATCATCCTGATACTCCAGCTACTGAAAATCAAGAACAATCTGAACAACAACCAGAAAAAAATGCTGATACAGCTGATATAAACTTAGGTTTATTACTTAGTATAATTGCAGTATCAACTCTAGGTCTTGGTTATACTTTTAAGAAAAGATTTAACTAATTAAAAGGACTTTATAGGTCCTTTTTTCTTTGTAAAAATTTATTATAATATGTCTACTTTTAATAGTTATTCTATTGACTAGTTTTATTTAGTTCAAAGTTTTTCTTTTCTTCTTCTATAGTCATTATTAATTCTTCTTTTGTTGGCATGTGTAATTTATATTCAGACGAGAATATAGTTTTATTATTTTCGGGTAATGTATATTTTACAATTGTTTCATTTTTATTAGTTGATAGTAGTATTCCAATAGTATTATTTTCATCATCTTGTTTTATTTCTCTATCATAGTAATTAACATACATTTGCATTTGTCCAATATCACTATGTGTTACTTTACCAATTTTTAAATCTATAATAACAAAAGATTTTAATAGTCGATTGTAAAAAACTAAATCTGGATAAAAATGTTCTTCTCCTAATGTTAATCTTACTTGACTTCCTATAAAACTAAAACCTTTACCTAATTCAAGTAGAAATTCTTTTAGATGCTCTAATATGTTTTTTTCTAAATCGTTTTCATTATATTTTGTATTTTCTTTTATATCTAAAAATTCTAACACAAAAGGATCTTTAATTATATCTTTACTTTCTTTTAATATTTGTCCTTTTTCTGATAATTTATAAACTTTATCTTTATCAGATGATATAGTTAATCTTTCGTACAATAAAGAATCTTTTTGTCTTTGGAGTTCTCTCACACTCCATCTAGAATTAATAGCTTCTTTCATATAGAAATTTCTTTTATCATCTTCATCTATTTTTATAAGTTCTAAGTAATGAGACCAACTCAATTGCGTCGACAGTGTTGTCGCAATTGGAAAATATATATATAATTTTCTCATTCTTTCTAAATTTCTTTTTGAGAATCCCTTTCCAAATTCTTTTGTTAATTTTTTAGATAAATTTTCTAATACTGTTTCTCCATAACTAGCTCTTTCATTACCTTGTTGAATTTCCATTATGGCTTTTCCTATATTCCAATATAAATTTAACATTTCTGTATTAACAGTAGTGTATACTTTATTTCTACTATTAATTATTAATTTTTTAATACTATCAAACGTATTGTTTAATTCTTTCTCAAATTTTATTATGTCATTATCCATCATTGAACCTCCTAATTAATACTTTTATATAATATTTCCTTTATATAAAAGTATCACAAATGATACTAAAAATCAAGATAAAAATAATAGAACTTTTAAACATATTTAAAAAGTTCTATTATAATTACATTTCTGCTTTTAATCATGTTATAGTTAATCTCTTATATAAATATCTCTTGTATAAACTTTATCTTTTATATCTTCTAATTCATCATTAATACGATTAGCAATTATTATATCTGATTTATTTTTAAATTCATTTAAATCGCTTATAATTTCACATTCATTGAATGTTTTATCTTTTGTCATAGGTTCATATATTATAACTTTAACTTTTTTCTTTAAATGATTTATTATATCTTGTATAGCACTACTTCTAAAGTTGTCAGAATTACTTTTCATTGTTAGACGATATATACCAACAATTTTAGGTTTTTTCTTTAATATCATTGTTGCGATATGCTTTTTTCTTGTGTCATTTGATTTAACTATTGCTTCTATCATATTATTTGGAACATTTTTATAATTAGCAAGTAATTGTTTAGTATCTTTTGGAAGACAATATCCTCCATAACCAAATGATGGATTATTATAATGTGTACCTATACGAGGATCTAGACATACTCCATCTATAATATCTTTAGTATTAAGTCCTTTTACTTCAGCATAAGTATCTAATTCATTAAAATAAGATACTCTAAGAGCAAGATAAGTATTAGCAAATAATTTTACTGCTTCAGCCTCAGTTGAATCCATAAATAATATAGGAATATCTTTTTTTTCTGCACCTTCTTTTAAGAGATTAGCAAATACTTCAGCTTTTTTACTTTTTTCTCCAACGATAATTCTTGATGGATATAAATTATCATATAATGCTTTTCCTTCTCTTAAAAATTCTGGAGAAAATAATATATTATCTATTTTATATTTCTTTCTTATTTCTTTTATATAACCGACAGGTATAGTAGACTTTATAACCATAGTAGTATCAATATTCATACTGATAACTTTTTCTATTACATCTTCAATACTTGTAGTATCAAAGTAATCAAGTTCTTCATCATAATTAGTAGGTGTACTAATTATGATGTATTCTGCATTATTAAAAGCTTCTTTATAATCTAGAGTAGCTTTTAAACTTAATTCTTTGTTTTTAAAGAATTCTTCTATCTTCTCATCTTTAATAGGGGATATTCTCTTATTAATCATATTTACTTTTTCTTCTATTACATCAAGTGCTACAACCTCATTTTTTTGACTTAGTAGGGTAGCAAGTGAAAGTCCTACATAACCTGTTCCTGCAACTGCTATTTTCATTTCTTAACAACTCCTAACTTCTTAAATATTTTAAATACTGAATCTTTATTAAATGTGTAAAAAATTATTATTGATAAACAAACATTTATGATGTTTATAATATTATTGTTTGCATATTGGCATGCGCAAAAATATATTAAGATTAAAATCATAGTAATATTAACATTATTAAGTTTTAATTTAATAGTTTTTCTAATATCAATATATCTAATAATAAATAAACTAATATATGAACATAAAGTAGAAATAGATGCAGCATAAAGACCTAATTTAGAAATTAAAGCTAAATGAATTATAATATTTAAAATTGCTGCAATTGTAGTTGTAATTCCATTTTTATGTGATTTCATAGTAGCAATATATATACCACCAATGAAATTTGATAACATAGAGAAAATTATTGAACACATTAAAATAGGTGTTTGAAAATATCCTAAAAAATAATTTTTAGAAAACAATATTTTGAAATATAAAAAATTAAATGAGATTATGACACATGATAGTGATATTAGTAATTTAATCATATTATTCATTATATTGTTGTAGTATTTATCTCTGTCATCATCATTCATTGTTTCTATAGCATTTTCTTGCCATGATAAATGAAATACATTAAATATCGTTTGACATAAATTAGGTATTTTATGAGCAATTGATAAAATTGCATTTGTACTTGTTCCTAAAAAAATACTTACAATAGTTCTGTCAGATGCATCCATTATCCACCAAGAAATTGCATTAGGTATCATTGGTATAGAATATTTAAGCATTTTTAGTAATAGTTTTAAATCAATATGTTTGAATGATATATACTTAAAAATTTTTGATTTGAATGACATATAAATGATACTGATTAAATATCCTAAAGCATATCCTAATACAATACCGTTTAATTCTAAATGAAAAATTTTAATTAAAATAGTTGTTAATATTGCCATTGAGAAAGAATATATTATATTAGATATAGTATAGGTAGTTAATTGTTTAAAACCTCTTAAAATCATAGTCATAAAATTGTAACCAGTTTCAACAAACAATAATATATAAAACAATAAAGCAACACTACTAATACTTTTACTAAATAAAGATATAGTAAAGATAGCAATACCACTTAATATAAATCCAATTGAACTAATAGCTAAAGCATTAGTAACTATTGCTTTTTTGTCTTTTTCTTCATTGCCAGCTAAAAATCTAAATAGAGCTTCACATATCCCTAATGTAATTAAAGGTAATAATAAGGTTACATACGTTAATAGTAAATCAAATGTACCATATGCTGATTGTGATATCCACCTTGTAAATAGGGGAGTCATGATAAACATTAGACCTTTAGTACAAATAGTACCAAAAGTTAAAATAGCTGTATTCTTAACTAATTTTGTACTTCTACTTGCCATAATAATCACTCTTTGTTTTTATAAATATAATATTTCTTTTATTGCCTTTAAAAGTTGAATCTATAATAATACCATTCTTAACAACTCTAGGATGTAAATCACATCTTTGATCATCTTCTAATAGAGGACTAGAAAAAATATCTAATATTTTTGTGTATTGATTTTTGTTTATATCAAATTCAAATAAGTGTTGAAAATAAAGTTTGTTTGGATAAGTATCAGATATAAATTTATTGTTACCTACAAAAGTAGGATGACCATCTAATTTTAAATTTTCATTTTCAATTATTTCATAATTTTTATTTTTTAAATTATAAATTCTATAATCTCTAGTTAATCCATTGTAACTAAATGTTGTGGTTAATAAATTAGAATCATCTATCCAATTATAATGTGAAATGATCATTTCTTTTTCTAAAATTTGTAAGTCATTTTTTTCTATATCATATATACATAATCTAGTTCTCCATTTCCATGTAGTTGGTTTTGTATATAAGTGAAAAAACATAACTTTTTTTCCATTAGGTGAGAAACAAACATGATTGATATAATGCTCATATTCTTTATAATTTTTGATATCTTTTGCTAAGTCATATAAGGATATTAATAACTTTTTCGTATTACTTTTTAAATCAACTAGAAATAAACCATCATTTTTAGGATGAAAATCTTTTTCTGTTGAATCTGGAAGTTTGTCATAACCATATCCTGGTCTTAATCTTTGTAATCTTGAAAAATTAATACTTATTCCATATGTTTCATCTTTATTAATATCATATAATGGATAAGAGATAGTTTTTATAATTTTTTTATTTTTTATATTGAAATATCTAGTACAGTAATGATTATTTTCAATATCATTATAAATTATAGTGTTTTTTTCTTTTGACCAACGTAGTCTTGCTCCTTGTTGCCAACACCAAGCTGAACTTTGAATTAAAAATGTATATTTTTTTGTATTAATGTCATAAAATCCAATATCTATTAAATCTTTTTTTGTATCTGCTTTTTTTCTTATACGGTGCACAAGTAATTTATTATCTTTTAGTGGATTTATATCATAATATCCAAAAAATATATTTTTATCTTTTTGAGAAAAAATATCTATTTTTTTTACTTTCGTTTTATTTGTATTAATTTTTTTCATAAATATTATTATTGGTAGTTTAATGATATAAATGATTCTAATTTTACAATTGTGCAATAGTTCTTTACCAAATATTTTAATTAGTATTTTTTTCATAACTGCCTCCTATTAATGTTTTTTGTTTATTTTTATACTTTTAAAAAATTCTGTTGATGTTGTATATTTTTTTGAATGTTTTCCGTAGAAAGAAATATTATTATTTTTATTATAAAAAGATATGTATGCTTTGTATTCTTCACTATCAGAAGAATAGTTGCCTTTTTTCACTATGTTTATATATTTATTTAAATCACCATCTAAAAATTTATAATGAAGTAAGGCACCTTTAATTTTTAAATTATAGCTGTCTTTATATGGAAATTGCCAATGAGACCAAGCTTGTATATCACCTTTTTTTAATTTAAACAAAGGATACTTTGTTAATAATGGATTTATTTTAAAAAGGCGACTTCTTGGTCCTCCAAATACACCATCATAATGAGAGGTTTTTTGTTCATAATATGTATCATAGTCATAAAAACGATATTGTTTAATAATATTATCATTTGAAACTTTAGAGAAAAGACTTTGTTTATTATACATTTCAGTAAGCAATGCTGGTACTCGTCTTTGATTGATACCTTCTAATTCTTGTATAAAAGTAGATATTTTTTTATTTTCACAATTATCGTAAATAAATAATTCGTCTGAATCTACGTATAAGTACCATTTATCGAATCCATAGTGTGCGAGTATTCTATTCGTCCATGCTTCTTTGTTACGAGTTGTATATGGTGTATGACAAATATATAAATCTACATCATTTTGTTTTTCTAAATATTCTATTGTACCATCATTTGATTCGTTATCTACTATTACAAATTTTTTGATTCCTATTTTTCTATGATGATTGATAATCATTTTTATTTTCTTTAAATCATTTTTTTCAATACAAATTAATATTGGATCATATTTATCTAATGTATTATTATTTATTTTATATGGTTCTATTTTGGCGTTAGTGAAAGATATAGCTATATCTTTATCAGTTGGTTGATACCAAATAAATTTTAAAAAGGCTTTTTCATATATATTTAATGTTTCATTATTAATTGATATGTATTTATCATTTTTAAAGTGTTTAAAAGCATTTTTTATTTCTTTTTTGCTGTTTAAAGTCTTATTTAGAACCCTCAAACCATGTAATCTCTGTATTGAATTAAATTTTCTAGCTATTATTGCTTTTATTTTCATTTTAAGTCTCCTTTATAAAAGTTTTTATACCATCTAGCAAATTCTCTTAAACCCGTTCTTAAATCTGTATTAGGTTTAAAGTCAAAATCTTTTTTTAATTTAGTAGTATCTGCATAAGTAATTGGAACATCACCTTTTTGTATACCAACTAATTTTTTATGAGAATTGAAATCATAATCTTTTGGTAATACTTCAGCATTAATTAATTCTTCTTGTAAAATGTTTACAAATTCTAATAGATTTACAGGACTACCATTTCCTATATTATAAATAGAGTAGGGAACTTCAGTATCAGGTACTCCTTTTATAACTCTACTTATTCCTTCTGTTATATCATCAATATAGGTAAAATCTCTTTTACAATTTCCATGATTAAATATTTGTATAGTTTCATTATTTAATAGTTTATTAGTAAATCCAAAATAGGCCATATCAGGTCTACCTAAAGGTCCATATACTGTAAAAAATCTTAATCCTGTACTTGGAATGTTATATAATTTTGAATATGCATGTGCAAGTAATTCATCAGATTTTTTTGTTGCAGCATATAAACTAACTGGATCATCTACTTTGTCGTCAGTAGAATAGGGGATTTTTTTGTTTGTACCATAAACAGAAGAAGATGATGCATATACTAAATGTTCAACCTGATAATATCTACAAGCTTCTAGAATGTTGTAAAATCCAATTATATTAGATTCTATATAAGCATCTGGATTTGTAATTGAATATCTAACTCCTGCTTGTGCAGCAAGGTTAACAACTATATCAAAATTTTCGTTTTTGAAAAGATCTAATATTAAATCTTTATCAGCAATATTGCCTTTAATAAATTTAAAATTATTAAATTTTAATAAGTTATTAAGTCTTGTTTCTTTTAATCTAATATCATAATAATCATTCATATTATCTAAGCCTATTATTTTTATACTTTTGTTTTCTTCTAATAATTTTTTTGTTAAATGATATCCTATAAATCCAGAACTTCCTGTGATTAATATTTTTTTATTTTCTAAATTTATTTTTTTCATAATGATTTTTCCTCGTCTTTTTTTACTATTTTTTTAAGTTTTTTGTAATTGTTTATTCCTATAATTTTACTAATTATTCTTTTTACTTTTAGTTTTTTTCGATTTTTAGAATTTTCCCATGATGCATTATAATGGTGGACAGAATATGTTTTATCACTAATAATATAGTGAAGATTTTCATAATCAAAACCACCAATGTATTCTTTGCTATAAATAGGAATGTTTTCAATTTTTTTATTAGGTCTTAATACATATCCTCTACTAGTTAATGAGAAACTATTTCTTTCAGGACAAGGTGTTAAATCTAATGTCCCATCTTTTTTTATAAAATGTAATTTTTGATAATCATTCAACATTATTTTTACTATTTTATTTTTTGGTGGAGCAGCAAATCCTAGACCTGTATTAATATATTTTTCTCTTTCTTCTCCAAAATACCCATATTCTAAAAGGTCATCGTCAAATTTTTTTAATACTTCTACATCAGTATCAAAATATATTCCACCATAATCATATATTACTTTAAGTCTAGCAACATCACTTACAAAAGCAAACTTACCACATTCATACGCTTCTCTTACATAATCATTATAGTTTATGTCAAAATTATCTTCATTCCATTCTATTATTTCATAATCTGGAAAATACTTTTTCCACGATTCTAAACATTTATAAAATAATTTATCTTTTTTACCTTTTCCAAACCAACAATAATGTATTTTTTTAGGTATCATATCAATTCACTTCCTTTAATGTAAAAATTTAATTATATCTGATTTATATGGGAATTCATTACACCAATTTCTAATAGGGAATCTGAAAACCCATATTCCAAACATTACAACAATACAAAATATAGAAACTAAAGACCGTATATTTTTATCGTCTTTAAATGCCATTTTTAAATTAGGTATTAAATAGAATAGAGCCATATAGTAAAAACAGAATCCCATTCTATTAACGTTTACAACTTTATAATTAAGTAATAAAGTTGTATAATCAGTAATTAAAAGTAACATAATAAAACTTATATCAATTTTTGATTTTTCCTTATTAGCAAATTTCATATAAAATAATCCACATAAAAGAAAGAATGTATGTAGGGCAAGTTCTGATAATTGATTATATTCTTTGTCTGGAAAATAAAATTGAGTATAGTTATAAACTTTTTCTGATAAAACAGGAATAATATATGTAAAGAAATAAACGACTTGTTCAAAAAATAAAGTACATACCACAAGTGAAGAACAATATAAAAAGTAAATAGTTTTTTTCTTTCTATTATCAAGTTTACTTTGTGATAGAAACATTAAAGCATATAGCGCGATAGCAATGAAACTAGAATTGTGAATAGTAAATGCGAGTAAGAATAAAATTAATGTTTTAAAATATTTTTTATCTTGGAAAAATGTCGTCGAATACAAAATAATTGCGACGGATAAACTTTGTCTCGTAATTGCGAGTGTATAGCAAAACCAAAGAAGCATGTATATTAACAATACAAATGCCATATTAGTTTTATCTCTATTTTTATAAGCAAATAATGTAACAAATAATATAGTTAAAAATTGTAATACGAATAGAGAAAAGTTTGGTGAAGATGATATACGAGTACAAAGATAGATTAAAGTCATATAGCCCGGTTCTAAGTATCCAGCATAATTTTTAGATGTTTTTATAAAAGAACTAAAACCCATAGAAGACGCATCTTTTACTACTGGCGTAACATATGCGGTAACATCTGCACCAAAATCTTTAGATACTGACCTTAACCCAGCAACTAAAGAGGGTACTATTATTGCGATAAACATTAAAATCCAACCATTTCTCTTATTTCCCTTTGTTAGTTGTTTTTCTGCTAAATACATAAATAGCGGTGCCCATATAAAACAAAATAAATAAGTCATATTATCAACCTCCTAAATATAAATTTTATTTCGTGTTTATTTTCATATTAACAAAACTCTTTAACATAAATTTTTTTATATAAACTAAATGATATTTGAAACAATATTATTTGCAATTTTCTTACTAGAGGTAATTTGTTAGTAAATACTATCAAAAACAAGTTCTCTCTTATATATTTTTTTAATTTATTAACCAAAGAATAATTCACTTGTTTAGCAGTTATCATTTTATTTAAGACAACCAAATGCCATCTTATTTGACCAATATAAATTAATTTATTATTTTTTGAATTTTTTTCACATAAACTAACATAGTCATCCACATAATCAATTATCTTTAAAGTTTCATTATTAAATTTAGAATTAGAAATAGAATTTTTTCTTTTATAGTAATAATATTTTGGAGTAGAATCTAAATATAAACCATTTGAAACATCTATTAATTTATAAATAGTTTGCATATCCTCATATATTTTTCCTACAGGAAATTCAATGTTTTCAAACAATTCTTTTTTATAAATTTTATTCCATGTTACAATATCAAAATATTCTTGAAGTAAAAAATAATCAAGTGCTTCACTTTTGCTGTAAAATTTTTTGATTCCTTTTTTAGTGTTTAACTTTATAGAACCATCATCATAATAAGTTTCATGACCACAACATGAAATATCTACATTATATTTTTTTGCATTATTATATAAAAATTCAAACATATCTTTTTTAACAAAATCATCACTATCAACAAAGCCTAAATACTCTCCACTAGCAATACTAATTCCTGTGTTTCTAGCGCCGCTTAATCCTTTATTTTTTTGTGAAATATATTTTATATTAGAAAATTTTTTATCATACTCTTCACAAATCATAGAAGAGCCATCAGTTGAACCATCATTTACTATAATAATTTCTAAATCATTAAGAGTCTGATTTACTAATGAATCTAAACACCTTTTGAGATAATTTTCTACATTAAAAACTGGTACTATTACACTAACTTTTGTCACGAATATCAACTCTTTCCCTTGTCCATACAATTACTTTGTCATATGGTAAATTAAATCTAAAGCATTGTTTTAAATAAGCAGTTTTCCATTTTGTGTTTAAAAAATTTTCTTTAAAATTAACAATTGATAAAGGCTCTACTAAATAATGAAATTTACCATTATCATAAAACTCTAGTTTTTTTAAACGTTCAATATCATATAAAGAAGGCTTATTACCAAATTTGTTAAGATTTTCAAGAATTTCTTTTTTAGTTATTTTAATTTCGTTATCAAATAAAATAAGTGCTTTCAATTTATCTATTATTCCATTTTGTACTTCTTTAATTATTTCTAAACTTTTAGAAGTAAACTCGATTTTATCAAAAATTGGAATGATATCTTTATTTTCTTTTTTATATCCAATTACAGATCCATAATTAGGCATAAATATTATTTCTAAAAGTCCAGAATAGTTTAATACATTTTGACATATATTATTATTTTCATTAAATAAAAATCCTTTTTTGTTTTTGTTATCCATTACTCCCAAATAAAGTCCATTAATATTTTTATTTGAATTAGTTAATTTTAAATATTTGGAAAGTAAGTTTTGCATACTTCCTTTCCAACCTATATCAACTAAAGTATTATTATCTTTTAATTTATTATTTAAGTATTCATTAAATAATAAATTACTACTTTTTAAATCTTTAATGATTTCTTCTTTGTTTTCCATAAAAAAGGAATCTAAATTTACTGAATATAATAAATTATCCAAGTTTATATTTTCTTTTTTTAATTTACTTTCATATTTATTAGGATTAAGTCCTAATCTGTTAAGAAACTCTAAAATAGTTTCATTTCTTTTTACACTTATATATTTAATTAATTCTTCTAAAGTTATTTTTTTTAGTAAAACACTAGAGGTACCTATAGTTACACTTTTACGAGATAAATAAATCATATTAGTATTTAGAGTAGGGTATAATATATTAAAACATTCTCTAAAGAATTCTCCTTCACGAGATACAAAAAGTATATTACTATCTTCTTTAATATTGTCTTTTATAAAATGACAAAACTCATACATTAATGGACCAAATAAATTAAATCCTATATCATAATAATAATTATCATTATTTATAAAACTGTTTTTTATTAATTTAGATTTTATTCCTAATAGCTTAGGATTTATAAAATCACTTCTTTTAGCATCTCCAATATGTAATATTTCATCTTTACTAATTTTTAAATCATTTAATACTTTTGTATATAAATTAAATTCTTTTTTGCTTTTGTTTTCTTCACAAGAAACATAAATTTTATTAATATCATAACCATTATGTTTTAAAATAGATTGAATGGTTTTACAATCTAAATACATATCACTTATGCAAATTATTTTATATTTATCTTTATATTTGTTATATAGCTTAAAACCTTCAAAATTAATAACAGAACATTTTATTTCATATTCTTTTTCTAAATTTATAATTTTACTTATATCTCTTTTAGATAAAGAATTTGGAAAATAATTATAAATATCATTTATATCATAATTATTTCCAACTTTATTTTTAGCTATTTTTTCAGCTTCTTTTCTTTTAATTTTAAAGTTTTTAATTTTAATACTATATTTATTATTTAATTGTTTTTCCATCAAATCATATAAATCATCGACAGGTATAATTCTTTTTATTAAAGTATCATATATATCAAATGAAATGTATTTTATTTTCATAATGCTTTCTCCAATAATTCTTTATATTTATCTTCTAAAACTTGTGCTTCTTTTTTTATGTCGTAACCACTTTGTCTAACTTCTACAGTTGCATCTTTTCTTTTATAATGTTTTAATATTTTTAATGTTTCCTCAGCCCATTTTGAAGTACTTTCATTTAATGAAATATATTTAAAATTATCTGTTACTTTAGCAACTTTAGGAACTTCTGTTGATGCCACACAAGAAAGTCCAGAAGCTTGAGCTTCTATCAACACCATTCCAAGTCCTTCATAAATACTTGGAAATAAAAACAAATCAAAAGCTTGATATAATTCATTAACATCATTTCTTTGTCCGAGAAATTTTACCGAGTCATTTAAATCTAATGATTTAACTTTCTCCTTGATTTCATCCTCAAGAGGTCCTTTACCAATAAGTAAAAGAATAGTTTTTTTGTTTTGTTTATGTATTTCGTTAAATATATCTATTAAAAGTTCATGGTTTTTTTGTTGTACAAATCTACCTATATGACCAATTACTATCGTATTTTTATCGATGTTTAATTCTTTTCTTTTTTTTATTCTTACTTTTTCATCATATTTAAATTTATCTAAATCAATAGCATTATTTAAGATAAAGATATTTTCTTTGTTACCAAACAACCAACGTCCAGCATGTTCTGTACATGCGAAATAGTCAGTAGCATAAATTTTTGAAAAAGGTCTTAATGCTTGTTTTAATAGATTTTTTTTCCATTCTTTTTTATTAGTTGTAGAATGACTATGCGCAATCCTTATAGGAACACTAGCACTTTTAGCAGCAAATAGTGGAAAAGTGGACAACGCATTTATATGAGAATGAACTATTTTATAATTGTCTTTTTTTAATATTTTTTTAAGTTCTTTATGATATAAAAAGATTTTTTGATAGGGTGGGATAAGTATTACTTTGCCACCAAGTTTTTTTATTTCTTCATAAGGTATGTCTGTAGAATCAGAGTCACAAATAAAATCAAATTGAATATGTTCTCTATCTATATTTCTATAGTAATTCATTACTACTGATTCAACTCCACCGCCAACCCATTTACCTATGATATGAGCGATTCTTATTTTTTCCATATTATTACTCCTTGACTTAATTAAATAATTTTTTAAATAATGGTAGTTTGTATAAAATAAATGATGTTAATAAAGATAACGATAATGTTATTACGGTAAAAATAAATTCTCCTATACCTATAGGTAAAATACTTGGATAATATTTTAAGGATTTAAAAAATAAATTTATCCAAAATGTATGAACTAAATATATTCCAAAACTATATTTTGATAGACAATTTATAATTGGGTTATATTTTAGGTTCTTGTCTTTAAAGAAAATAAATACAAACCATGCTTCTAAGAGAATAAAAATGCTAGTTTGGGAATCTCCACCAACAAAAAATTCTACTAAGAAATATCCGATTGCACCTATAAGTCCTGCCCAATATATATAACTCTTTTTAATATCTAAATGACAAATATAATAACCTGATAAATATATAAAAATATATTTTAGTTCTTCTAAATATAAAGAAGTTATTTTAATCGAAAAAATATCATTAATTGTAGGAATAATTATTGATACAATTAATAAAGATAGTAGAGTAAAATTTACTGTTTTATGATTTGCATGTTTTACAAATAATCTAAGTATAGGAGTAATTAAATATAATCCTAAGAGCATATATAAATACCACATGTGTTCCCAAGATTTGCCTTCTATAAAATTAATAAAACTATTTGTTATTAATTTAGGTATATTTGAAGATCCAAAATTAAAAAAATTCTCTATAAAACAAAATGTAAGTCCAAATATAACTAAAATAATAGACATTTTAATAATATATTTTTGTATTTTTTCTATATCTAATTTTTTATTTGGATTTAGTAATAAATATCCTGATATCATAATAAAAATTGGAACTGCAAATCTAATGAAAGGTTGTAGTAAAACACAGTCTATAAAATATCTATCATACATTAAATGTTTTAAATCAACACATTTATACCAATTACCAATTACATGAATTAACACAATAGATACACAACAAATTGTGCGAAGATAGTCAATCCATATAAAATGATTTTTTTTATTTTCAATTGCCATTTTATCAACTGCTTTCTAATTATTTTTTATTTAGAGTCTCTACCAAAAAATACTACTTTAAACGTTTTTAAAAATATTTTAATATCCATAATTAATGTATAATGTAGAGAGTAGTACTGCTCTAAAACAAGTCTTTCTTTAAACGTACAATTACTTCTACCATTAACTTGCCAGTATCCTGTAATACCTGGTTTTATTTTTACTATATCTTTATAAAATCCATCCATATCCTCTCTTTCACGAGGTAGGTATGGTCTATTACCAATAAGAGTCATGTTTCCTAACAAAACATTTATAAGCTGTGGTAATTCATCAATTGAGAACTTTCTTATTATTTTTCCTACCTTTGTAACTCTAGGATCCTCTTTTAATTTTTTATTTGTTATATATTCTTCCGCAAGTTCTCCACCTTCATTTAAAATATCTTCTAATATCTTATCTGCATCAACTACCATAGTTCTAAACTTATAAAAATTAAATAATTTTCCATCCTTACCAATTCTTTTTTGTTTGAATATAACTGGATTGAAATCCCCATTACACATATAACAAATTTTAATAATTATAGTTATTGGAATAAGTAGAACTAATCCAACAAGTCCAACAACTATATCTATAAGTCTTTTTATAAGAAAATAGCCATGGCATCTAACAAAATCAATTCCACCATCTTTTGCATGCCTTGCAAATGGTTCAATTGTTAATTTCTCATCCATTACAACACAATCCTCCACTTCATAAACTATCGTAGAACATACAAAGTTCTATGATTAAAGAAAAACAAAAAAACTATAGTGAAATTTCTATAGTTAAAAAATTAAAATTAAATTGTAAATTGACTTTTATCAATTAAATTCCATTGATTTTCACCAGTTTTTATCGTATAATGATAAAAAGAGGTGAAAATATGATAATAACTAATAGTATTGCTAAAAAAAATTTAGAAAATTATTCTAATAAAGATACGAAGTTATCAAGAGATGTTAGAGATGGAAAACTAATTAAAATTGTAAATGGTTTATATGAAACGGATCCGAACACACCAGGATATTTACTTGCCGGAAGTATTTATGGTCCATCATATATTTCCTTTGAATATGCTTTAGCATTCTATAATTTAATTCCAGAAAGAGTAAATACAATAACTTGTGCAACTTTTGATAAAAAAAGAAAAAAACAATTTAATAATTATTTCGGAACTTTTACTTATAGAGATATTCCAAAAGATGCATATCCAGAAGAAATAATTTTAAAAGAAGAAAATAATTATTCTTATCAAATCGCAACACCAGAGAAAGCTTTGTGTGATAAATTATATACTTTAAAACCATTAAGTAATTATTCTAATTTAGAAAAAATGTTATTTGATGATTTACGAATAGATACCTTAGAATTTAGCAAACTAAATATTGAAAAAATAGAAAAGTTAAGTAACTTGTATCATTCAACAAATATAAAATTACTTTATAAATATA
>CANQUW010000116.1 GCA_947627145.1 uncultured Bacilli bacterium | reverse complement strand
AATAGTATCACAAGCATCAATAACATAATCATAATCAATAGAAAATACATCATCTATATTATTTTCATCTAAAAACAATGAAAAACTAACTACTTCTAAATTAGGATTAATATCTTTAAGATGTTTTTCCATAACAATAGTTTTCTTTTTACCAATTGTTGAATGGTATGCAATTATTTGACGACCTATATTAGTAATATCGACTGTATCATAATCAACGATTACAATTTTTGAAACACCACTACGAACTAAAGCATCACAAACATATCCACCTACTCCACCAATTCCAACAACAAGTACACATTTTTTTCTTAATAAATCTAAATTTTCTTTTCCAATTAACAATTCTAATCTAGAAAATTCATACGGCTTTGTCATATAATCTTTCCTTTAATTTTATCTTTTCAATCTCTTTATCTTTATGAATCAAATTATATGGTTTATCATAAATACTTTTATGAATATAAACCAACTTTCTATAAATATCTTCATTATCAAGAGCTGTTTTATAATATTTAGAAAGTTTCTTATAAGTATCAGTAGCACATGGTTCTAAAATTCCAAGTTGATATTCTACAATATCTTTACTTACAACAGAACCATCAATTATTTTAAAATCAAATTCCTTCAAAAATTCAAGTGTATCAATTAAATCTTGAAATTCCGAAAAATCTTTATTTCCAGTCTTTAAAAGAACACTTCTAAATTCTTTCATTCTCTCTTTATCAAATTCATCTAATATACCAAATCTCTTAAGAGATATATCTCTACCTTTTTGCGAATCAGGGATAGTTTTTCTAATATCAACAATACTAGCACCATATAATAAATCAAGTCCATTGTTTACATATTTAGGTGGTATAGGAACTGAATAAACATCATATAAATTACTTTCTTTTTTTTCTCTAGTAGTAATATTAAATGTATCACTTAACAAGTTAATAGAATGATGACGAACAAAATCCATAACATCTTTATACTCGTTATTATTTTTGAAAACAGATGTAGAAAACTTTTTATTTCCAACAACAACTTCACTTTCATCAAGTCCTTGTAAAAATACATCTTTACTTATCAAATTTTTATTTTTTAAACTAACTTCTACGTTAACAATATTTCTTCCATTTCCTATAGGCATTATTAACATTATAACCATCTCCCCTAACCAGTTATTTATTATAACATACAAAAAGTTTTTTTACAATAAAAAAAAGCCAAGAAAGCATCCGTTCTGCACGATAAAACCTGCATTTGTACAGGTGGGTGATGCTAGATTAGCTTTAGGATCCCTAAATTAATAGGTCTTCAACACCACTAAACATCGCTTCTCCCTTATCGTTTAATTTAGTCGGTTTTATATTGAGTCGGTTTGCATTTCTTAGCTAATTTAAGTATACCAAAAACTATAAATTAAAGCAAGCATTTTTAACACTCAAAACTTATATAACATAAAGTATTATAGGTGATAATAATGTACTATAAAAAAAATAATATAAAACTATATTATGAAAAACATGGAAAAAACAAAAAAGGACAAATTTTAATACTACCAGGTTGGGGAAATACAAGAGAATCTTTTTATAATATAATTAATTGTTTTAAAGATGAATATGAAATATACATAATAGATTATCCTGGATTCGGTAATACACTCTTTCCAAATATTAATCTTACAATTTATGATTATACAGAATTAATAATAGATATGATGAAAAAGTTAAATATAGAAAATCCTACAATAATTGCTCATTCGTTTGGTGGAAGAATATCTATTTTATTAACAGGATTTTATAAAATAAAAATAGATAGAATGATTTTTTTAGATACTGCAGGTATAAAACAAAAAAAGACTATAAAACAAAAATTAAAAACTTTAACTTATAAATTTTTAAAAAAATTAAAAATATTCATCCCTAAAAAATATAAACAAAACTATTTAAATAAATTACTTAAAACATTTGGTTCTACTGACTATAATAATTTACCAAACAATATGAGATATACTTTTCAAAATATAGTAAATGAAGACTTAAAAATGTATTTACCTAAAATACAAAGTGAAGTTTTATTAATATATGGAGAAGAAGATAAAGATACTCCTATAAAGGACGCAAAAACAATGAATAGTTTAATAGAAAATTCTTATTTAATAGTACTTAAAAATTGTGGACATTTCTCTTATATAGATAATTTTTATCAAGTAGTAAATATAATTTATGAATATTTAAAAAATTGTTAGAAAACTAACAATTTTATTGTGCATCAACTACAATTTTTCCATGATAATGTTTACCTATAACATCATTATCAGAATTTTCATCTATCCACATATTAAGAGAAAACTTTTTACTCTCTCCTACTTTTAAAGTTCCTGTATCAATAACATATTTTGACTCTTCATAACTAGAAAGTAAAGCTGCCTCACTACCATTAATACTAAACTTTATAGAACCTTTATCAAGTAAATTATCAATACATCCATCTGAATCAATCATATCTGCATCATCTTTAATCATAACTTGATAATCTGCTTCTACAGTACCTGTATTTTTTATCTCAAAAACATAAGGTTTTTCACTAAGACCCTCAGCATCACTTTCAGGATATTCACCATTTAAATTTATAACATTACCCAAATCATCACCATTATCAACAAATTCAATAGCAAGATCTCCAGTCTTTAAAACATTATAATCTTCTGATTTAACAATTTGGGAAAAAGCACCATAACTTCCTCCTAGTAAAACAACAGTAACACCAATAATAGATACCATTGTTAAAGTAAGTTCTCTTTTGAAAATCTTTGAAAAATTAGAAGTTTTAGCTTTTTTATTTTCTTCATTAGTATCAAAATTATTCATAAATATCACCTTACTTCTACTACATAAATTAATTATACCAACATTTTCCATTTTTTTAAACAGATTTTTTCATTTTTTACTATAATTAGACATAAATATACCAAACTAAACTGTTTCTAATTCTTCTTCATTATCTATTTCTTTAACTTCTACCCTATTAATACTTTCAAACTTCTTAGTAATTTTATCTGTAGTAATAGATAAATTATCTACATCTTTATTAACAGTTTGAATACTACGACTAAGTTTATCCCAACGTTCTTTATAACGCATAAACTCTAAACCAAGTTTATTTAATTCTTCATGAATAATAGTAGTATACTTATCTCTTTCAATATTCTTTATAATCATCTCAACAACAGTTAAAGTAGAAATCAATGTAGTAGGAGAAGATAACCATACACGTTTTTTATAAGCATAATCTATTATATCAGTATGGTATGCATTAATTTCTGCAAAAATAGCTTCTGCTGGTAAAAACATAATAGCCTGATCTGCAGTTTCACCAGGAATAATATATTTACTGCTAATTGCATCTATATGTTTTTTTACATCAGCTTTAAATTTTTTCTCATAATTATCTCTTTCTAATTTAGAAATATTTTTATCAACCATCATCTGATAATTCTCAAGAGGAAACTTAGAGTCAATAGCAATAGTACCTAAAGGTTCTGGTGCAAAAACAACACTATCCGCAATAACACCAGTAGAAAGTTTATATTGAAGTCTATAAATTCTATCATTTCTCTCTCCAAATACACTAGTTAAAATATGTTTTAAATTAACCTCTCCAAATATACCTCTACTCTTTTTATCCGTAAGAATACTCTGTAAAGAAACAATATCCCCTGATAAAGTCTCAATCTTCTTTTGAGCTTCATCTATCTTACTAAGACGTGTTAAAACATCTGTAAATGTTTTATTAGTTTTTTCAAAATTCTCATCAAGTCTTTCATTAACTTTCTCATTAATTAGTATAAGTCTTTTTTCTAGTTGTTCATTAAGACTAACAAAATCTTTATTTAAATCTCTATTCAAATCATTTTTGAACTCTCCCATTTCTTTAACCATATTAACTTCAAGTTTGTTGATTTGATCAACAATTTTACCTTCATTAATATTTTTAAACAAAGTTATAATTCCAATAATAATTAATACTACTAACAATCCAATAATTATATAATCCATAAATAACACCTCTCAATTATTAAAAGTATATAATTTAATTATACATCAAATACTTCATAAATTAAATACTTCTTTAAAATAAAAATCCATACTTAGTATGAACTTTTATTTTCTACAAACTAGCCTCATATTCAAAGAAACCACCTTCAATATTTATAACTTTATATCCTAACTCACCTAACCTAATACATGCTTTTTTACTTTGTTTTCCATATTGACAAAACAAATAATATATCTCATCTTTTTTTAAATATTTATCCGGCATCATAAGTAAAAAATTAATTGGAGCATTAACTGCACCAGGTATTGTTTTAGTTAAATATAAATAATTATCTCTTAAATCAATCATATTTATTTTTCTAACTTGAAGTATATCTTTTAAATCCTTAACACTAATGGACCTAACCATATCTTCCACCTCAATATAATATATGAAAAAAATTCCTATTAATATAGGAATTTTATCTAATTATGTAAGGATTTTTTTCAGTACCTTTACCACTCTTAAACATAGTTCTATTAGAAAGTTTAACTGTAGGTCTAATAGAACTAATAATTATTGCATCACTTTCTTGAACTACACCATTTGAACCTACATAATATACTGAACTTGTATTACTACTATCGGCAGTAATCAACCACCAACTATCAGAAATTTTTAAATAATTATAATTTTGACAATTTTTTGCAAGTGGACTAATACATTCAGAATCTGTACTAGCATTCAAATAATCTGATAAAGTTAAAAGTCCAATCATTTGATTATTTAGCTTTTGTCCACATTCAGCAGAATTATTATTAGCAACATAATCACTTGCTCTTTTACCATAACACAAATCAAATGGTACAAGATGTTCTTTAGTAGTATCACTAATAAACTTACCTTCACCATAATAAACTTTTTTATCGGATTTATAATATTTTTTCAAAGTATCTCTAAGTCTACTTATAGTAAAATCATTAACACCAGATTTATAGTTCTTAAGACTATTAAAACGATCATCCCATACAGCAGGTAAAGTATTTTCAATATTATCACGAATTAATAAAATTTCATTATTACTATCAACCTTTACAATTCTCCAAAAAGCATTATCTAAAAGAACATAATTTTTAACATTGGTACCACGATAAACATATTCATTATTCATAAAATACAATCCATCGCCATTAACCACAATATTTTTATCATCAATAACTTTTTTATAAAGCTCACTAGTTTCATATTCACTACCACAATGTAAATATGGTGTATAAACAAATTTATTATTTATTTTTTCAACTGTTACTCTACCAGAATTACATTTAGTATCTTCTCCTAAATATTCGCTTAATTCATCCATATATTCACCAGAAACTAAAGTACTAACTTCAATTCCAGCATTTTTTGTATTATCACTAGGAAGTCTTGTTTTATGCTCGCTATAATAATTTTTAGCAGCATTCTTCATAATTTCTTCTACTTGTTCATAACTCTTCTTAGGAGAAAAGAACATACTAGCAAGAAATAAAACTAAAAGTAATGCACAAACACCAATAATTATAAAAATTGCATACTTAATCATTTTACTTTTTAATTCACTATTTTCTTTTTTTGGCTTTTGTTTTTGTTCATCCTTTTCTTCAGAATCCACTAATTTCAAATTCATATCATTCATAGTATATTCACCTCTTCTTAATTTTTAATCAAAGAAATCATCAAAGAATTCTTCATCTTCTTTTTCTTCCACAACTTCTCTATGAAGTAAATCATTATCATCAGATGTTTTTTCTTTATCTTCTTTATCAATTTCTTCTTGATTTCTTTTTTCTTCCTCTTCAAGTTCTGCAATTCTAGCATCAATTTTCTTAAGAAGTTGATCCATTTCAAAACTTGATGATCCTACATTTGGTGTAGAATTTGATCTATCAATATTAGATCTAGGTTGAAGAGAAGCTTCGGATTCATTATTCATAGGTCGTCCCACCATCATACCAGGTGGTAAAAATGGTGGTATAGCATTTACCATTGAACCATTTGGAACTCCATTATCACCATTTTCACTTTGTCCGTTCAACATTTCCATAAGTTTCTTTTGTCTTTGTTCTTTAACAAAAGTCTTCAAATCAAATACATGAACAGGACGTTTTTCTCTATGAGGATATTCTGCTTTTTTATATTTCTTTCCCCAATTAATTTTAAAATCAGGTGTTTGCATAACTTTATATGGTTGTTTTCTCATACGAAGAATAATTGCTTCAAACTGTTTCATACGTTGCAAATCACTTACTGTAACAAGTGGAGTTGATGCTGTTTTATCATCTTTTTTACTCTTAACTTCTCCACACATTTTAGAAATTTCTTCAAGAGCAGCAAGTTCTGCCGAAATCAAATAAATTATATTACCACAGTTACCTTTAATAGTTTCAGCATCTTCTTTACCATAAACACTATTAAGTTGAGCATAGTTTTGAATAATAAATGTAAATCTAATATGACGAGAACGAGATGCTGTAATCATAGTAGTAACATCTTTCAACGGTGGCATATTAGCAAACTCATCTAGTAAGAAGTTAGTTCTAATAGGAAGAACTCCTCCGTTTTCTTGAGCAACTCTAATTAATGTCTCATAACATTGTTTAAGAAGTATTGTAACTAAAGCGTGATATGTCTTCTTTTCATCTTGAACAACTATAAATAAAGCAGTTTTTTCTTTACCAATTCTAGATAAATCTAAATCACTATATGAAAGCATTTCACTTAAGTTCTCACGACTAGCAAACATCTTAACTTTTTGACGGAAAACTGATAAAATACTACCCTTAGTTTCAGCTGGAGCATTAATAGTACTAGAAGCATTAACAGAAGCACTACTAGCTGGATCTTTAGCTTCAAAATAAGATTGAATATAAGTACCACCAGCAAATTTTTCTTCTCCTACAGTAGTCATCAAATTAATACTATTTATATTTACTTCACTTTCATCCTTTGCATCTTCAAAAAGTCCTAAAGCAACTCCTGCAAAATAATCAGCTGAAGTCTTCTCCCAGAAAGGATCTCCATTTTTATTACTTTCATCATACAAAATATTTTGAGCAAGGTCATCAAGCAACTCAATAGCTTTATCTTGGTCTCCATTTTGATACATTTGATAAGGAAGTGAAAGTGGATTCCAAGCATTTCCTTGTTGAGGATCACGAAAGTTCAAAAGGAAAATATTATATCCTCTTTCTTTTAACATTTCTGCAGTAGCTTCATAAATTTCACCCTTAGGGTCAGTAATAATCATAGACTCTCCAGCCTTGGCAAGAGATTGTACTTGAGGTTTAATAACAGTCTGAGTTTTACCAGATCCAGTAGAACCAATAACTAAAGTATGATATTCTCCGTTATCAACCCACATTTCATTTTCTTTTAATATTAAAGGTACACCACATGCACTAGCATTTTTTGCGTCTACATCTACTCTTTCAAGTTCCTCTTGTATTTCTTTATCTTTAGCCCAACGACTATAACCTTTATCTTTCTTATCAGTAGTAATGCCAAATCCTTCATCCATATCAAAAAAAGTTGATTTAACACTAAATGCTAATACAGCAAGTGAAATTAAATAAAACACAATAGTAGTTATAATAACTTTTCCATCAAAAGCAGGAAGTGGATTAATACCAGCTAAAGTACCATCGGTTGCAAAAGTATGAATATTTGCAACACAAATACAAACAACATAAAACATAAATACAGCAAATATTACAAAAATAAGTAAATCTTCACTATCTGCTCTAAATTTTAATTTTAATTTCATGACTTTAACCCTCTTTCTACTGCAAATATTATACCTTAAAATAAGTATTTTGTCACTAATTATTAATATTTATATTACTAAACTTACCATTTTTAAAGTTAAACAACTTAATATCATCATCACAATAAGTAGCAATTTTATAACTATTATCACTTCTAAAATTTAATACTGCTTCTACAATAGGTACACACATATTACTTTTATCCATACTATTATAAACATCATAAACTTTATTACCATCTTTTAAAAGCATAAAACTAAATACTTTATCTAAATTAGTATTAATCTTAGTATTATCATAATTTACCATATTAGATATAACATAAATATACTCTATATTTATATCACTATCTGCATTAACAGCATACTTCTTAACATAACTAGGATTATAATCTTTCTCTAAATCATATTCCTTAAGTTTATTATAAACAACTTTATCATCTTCACTAGAAAGATCACTATTTTTACAACTAGAATATTCTATATCACCATTACCACCATAAAGAAAATAATCATCCTTAGTATATCTAGTAATTACATTATTTTTTGTATTAACCATTTCTAATTTATCATCAATAATCGAAAAAGTAAAAGATCCTTTTAAAGAATTATTAACATACAAATCATACGTTTTATCCTTATATTTATCTATAAATTCACTCTTATTTATAGAAAACCATTCTCTATTAGATTCCTGATATAATAAATAATCTTTACCATTAAATACAAATATATTATATCTTCCTAATCTACTAATAATATTAAATAAAACGAAAATAGATATAAGTACTACTAATATAACAATAGGTATAATAACATTTCTTTTCTTCATAAGCATCCTCCTTATTTATTTAAAATATTATCAAACTTCTTAGTACTAGTATTGTACTTATATAAATAACTATTAGTATCAATATCACTATAACTACCAACACTAAGTAATAAATTAGCTTCTTTATAATCATCTATAGAAAATGCAACTAAATTAGGAGAATATCCAGCATAATAATTTTTCTTATTAATAACATTTTTATATATAATAATATTTTTATCATTAACTCTAGCAAAAACAACAGTAAATGTCTTATTAGAAACATAATCTCCTTCCATTTGAGCATTACTAATAGAATATATTTTATCAACATCACCATCAGAATCAACATCTACTAAATATCTACTTTTTTCTTTAAGTTTACTAATATCAATATTATCTATATCAAGAGAAGATAAAACTTCTCTTGAATAAGAATATTCATTACTAGAAATATCTTCTTTTTTAGTATCTATAACTCTACTTTTTATATTTCCTGAAAACGCAACAATACCAGGTTCCCAATCTATAGATTTCTTATCATCATCAAATATATACCATTTATTATTATACATCAAATAATAATTACCATAAAAATCATTATTATAATATAAATCATACTTTTTCCAACTATAATCATTTATATTCCTATTAGAAATATTACTCCATTTACCATCTTTATATAGAAGCTTAACATAATTATCATAAAACATAGTAGAATACTTCTCTTCTTTTTTACCATTAATTATAAAAAGTCCTAACATAAAAACTATATATAAAGCAAGAATACCAAAAACGATTTTTTCTCTTCTTTTCATAAGCATCCTCCTTAACCAACTTTATAATATACAAATCTAAAAACACTTCTATAAACATCTAACAAACTATTAGAATCTCTATCGGCAGGATCCATCATAATAACATTATCACCTTGTATAGTATCAACCGCAACCCAATGTCCACTACCACTATAAAGTGAATTAACATGAGCTAAAACATAATATCCTTGATCAAGAAGTTCTTTTGCTTTCATTAATTTTTCTGTTCTATACTGAGGAGTTAAAGTATCAGAATTAGGAAATTCATATGTACCAACATAATTAAACTGTGGAATAAGTTCTCCAATTCTAGAAGTATTAGTATTACCATCTCCATCAGTAATACCAGCAGCTTTAAGTGCTTGAGCAAATGTACCAGGATTAAAATCAGCAATACCAGTATTAACTCCACTCTTAGCAACTAACATCGCAATAGAAGTAATAGTACATCCTATTTCACAAATATTAGAGTCACCTCCAAGAGGTACATCTCCCCATCTAGGATCACATTGTTTCCATGTAGAAAATTCCCCAGTAGATATATCATCAGAAGTAGTATTACACTTAAGATTTGTAGAATTACTACCACCACTACAAGACATTTGTTTTATATTAGCAGCACCTTTAGAAGCATAATGTGAAATTAATATTTCAGTAACATCTTTACCAGAAGACGCTGCCGAATTCCAAGAATTTTGATCAACATCAATATAAGTAGTATTAATAATATAATCATTACTATTTACCAATACTTGTCCATTAGTCTGCTCTACAATACTTCTCATTTCATGATTAGCATCCAAAGGACCTTTATAAACATTACTATGAGATGTACCAGAATAATGAGTATTTCCAGAACCACCATCCATAGAACAACCTTGATCAGGATCACAATAAACTTGATCTTCAGTACATGACCTTAATTGTAATATCCATTCTCCATTTTCTTGAATCAAAGCAGTACCACTACTATTATTCATAGCAGCAGGACGCGATAAAGCATAACTACGTGCCGCAATTGCTTCTGCCTTTATAGCTTCAGGATTAAACTCAGTACCAACTTCTGCATAAGCAACACCTAAAATATATTTTTCAAAATCGACAAGTTCTTCTCCAGGAACTGGCTCTCCAAGTGTACCATCACTACATTGCATAAGTCTAACTTTTAAATTAGAAATAGATAATGGTTGAGCTACCTCGCTTCCTCCAATTACAAATCCTTTTATATCATAATCACAAGTACCACCAGATGAAGAATTAGAACAGTCATCAACTTTTTTACCAATAAAATCATAATAATCTTTAGAACGAGATTCTATTTGATCAACTAAAGAATCTAATATTTCTTCTGAGTTTTCCAAATTATTTATTTTAGGAAGTTCTTCTTTTAAAAATCCTTTAAGTTCATTTCTAACTTCATCAGTAAATTCTATAATAAGTCCTCCACTAGCAGATGAAGCATTAGAAACAACACCAGAATAATTAGGAGATGCAAAACCAGAAACATCAGAAAAATATCCGCTACCTATTACTCCCTCTTTTTTAGCCACACGATCACTAGTATTACCTTCAATAGTAACTAAATTACCATTATTATTTTCTACAACTAACCCAACATGTCCATGATCATAAAATATTAAATCTCCAGGTTTTGCTTGATAGTTACCGTCACTTACTGGATGAAATAATCCTTTTTCCTCGTAAAACGACCTAACATGAGCAACTCCACCAGCTTTAGGTATTATATCCTCCCCAATACCAGCTTGATTAGCAAGCCATGCAATAAATATATCACACCAGTCAGCACTTGGCATACCGTACCATGTACCATATTTAGTAACTCCATTAGCATCCTCAGCATTAGAACCATCAGTAAGAGAAAGTTCTTTTTGAGCTAATTCAACCATTTTTTGAGCCTGACTTGTACCAGATGAACTTGAAGATTTAGTGGATGAACTAGAAGAACTACCTGCACCAGCAATTATACTCTGCGCTTCAGCAGTTTGAATAAATGAAGCATAATCACTAGCACCGGCATTTTTATAAGCCATTGCAAGTTTAGAACCAATCCATCTAAAATGATTTCTCTCATTGTAATTAGTAGGATATCTATGAATAAAACCATAAGTAGGTCCATTTTCATATATCCACTGCATCTTAGCAGAATTATTAGGATCTTCCACGTCAATAGAAGTTCCAAGTTGATGCTCTGAATAACCCGGATCAGCACATGTACCCAAAGTATTACCAGAATTACAAAGAGCCAACTGCATTTCCGGAGAACGATATCCACTATTAATATTAATATCAAATCCAGCTTGAGCAGCAGCAGCCTTCATAGCATTCCAAGAACTCAATAACTCAGGAACAACTTTAATAGGTCCAAACTCGTCTGAATATCCAGTATCAACAACATTACTAGGTACAAAATTACCAAAAGGAGGCAATACTGTAGCATCAGCAGCAACTTCTGTAGAACCAGATGGAACAGAAACATTGCTAGAATTAGAAGTATTAGCAGGCTGTTTAGAAAATATTTCCGCTAATCTCTTAACTTTTGGAGCCTCATCCTTTTGCCATAGAGATAATATACCAGTCTTATCAGTTACAATTATATCAGAATATCCATAACTACCAGAATTGGCATATTGTCCATGTTCCATCATAATCGCAAGTGTTGAAGAAACAAAATCAGGATTAAAGTTCTTCTTTTCATCATAAACTTCGCCCAATTTTTCTATATATCTTTGTTCATATTCAACATTAGGACTACTTTTAAATTGAAAGATTTCAGTTAACTCTTCACCCTTAATTGTACTAGAAATAAATTCAACAGCAAATTCAGATATAGCAGTCATAAGTAAAAGAGTAATAAGTAAAACACAAATCAATATAATTGGAATAGTAAACATCATGACCTTTTGAAAAAAAGACATTTTGCCCAATCCACTAAACAAATCACTTAAAACATCACTTTTATTATTATCATTATTTTCTGAAGAATCTTTTTTATTATTATCATCAAGTTTTTCTTCTTTTCCTTCGTTATTATCTTTCTGTTCTTTACCACTATTAGGGCCCTTACCAACTTTAGAAACATCACTATTAGGATTATTACGTCTTTGTTTTATTTTATCAATAGTATCCTTAGCAATTTGAGCACCTTTAATAGCTTGTCCAACACCAGGTATCAAACTAGCAGCATTAGTTGCTTGTTTTTTAACAAAGTCTTTTCCCTTATTAGCAACACTACCTTTATTATTGTTATTACTATTATTACTGTTACTTTTACTATTTCTACTTAACTTACTTTCTTTGTTACTACTAACAGGAGTATTACTTTTATTACTTTTATTTCTTTTAGCCTTATAACTATCATCAGAATTTCTTTTATTAGAACTAGAATTAGTACTAGTGCTTCCACTAGTACTAATATCTTTAACAACATCTTTTGCTTTACTTAATAAACTATCAGCAGGTGATTCATTACCAAAAGATGCTTGTCTTTTAGGTTTGTCAAATTTTTTATTATTATCATTACTTCTTCTATTATCATCTTTTGGCATCATCATCACCTACTTCTTTTCTAAAATCCTCCGCCACTTCCAAATGAATCTAATTCTTCTTGAGTAGCAGTTATATTAATTCTCATACGTCTATTTCCACACACAAATAACGCTTCACCTTGAGAATATCTTTTTATACTCTCACGTTCATTATCATTTAAATCAATTAAAAGTCCTAAATCTTCAACAGCCTGTTTTCTAAGACCCATTATTAAATAATAAGATGAGTTATCAAATATAGCTTTACCTTGAGTTATAACTCTAGGATCTGAGAAATCACTTGGTTGTTGTGTAATAATTATAGTACCTGTATTATACTTTCTAGCACGTCTTTGCATTTGTGCAAGGAAATCAGCACCAAGTGCATTTTGGTCTCCAAGTAACACATGTGCTTCGTCTACCATAAGTACTGTATCAACTCCTGAATCCAAACAAAGACCCCAAGCATACTTTAATATATTAAAGAATAATGCATTACGAACATTACTATCACTATTCATTAACTCACGAATATTAAATACTATAAAATCACTTTTAGAATCAACTGTAGTATGACCATCAAAATAGAATCTTAACTCTTTAGTTATAGGTCTTACTTTAAGTTCAAGCTTTTCCATAATCTCACGTTCTTGAGTTTGTTCAGTCATTGACATAAGTCTACCCTTAATAGTAGCATAAACATCTGTAAATGTTGGATAATCAGCTGATGTGAATGTAGAGAAATCTGTATTAAAATCGATTCCAAATCTATGATAAGTATCTTGTACTATTTCAGAAAACATAGTAAGTACACTTTCTTCAATAGATGGATCATAATATCTCATAAATGCTTTTAAAAATTGTAAAGTACGAGTCAAAACAGTATAACCCAAACCTTGTTTAATTTCATCTTCATCAGCATCTATTACAATCTCAAGTGGATTTATAAGACCGTACTCTCCACCTTTACCCATATCAACTGTATCTCCACCAAATGTTTTAGTAATTTCAGCAAGCTCATTTTCAGGATCAATCGCAACAATTTGACAACCATTACGAATATGACCACGAAGTAAAAGTTTAGCAGCTGTACTTTTACCAGAACCTGATGTACCAAGTATGATCATATTAGCGTTGTTTCTATTATTTTCTTTTCTCTCTTTATAAAGAAACTGATTAAATAAAATTACTCCTCCAGAAAAATCGACACCAATTAAATTAGAAAGTCCTGGATCTTTAATACTATCAAATATAAATGGATACATCGCAGCAATTGTAGCAGATGGAATTGGTGTACCAATTCTCTCTTCAATATCTTGATCAGGAAAAACAGGTAAAATAGATTTAAATACTTTTTCTTGTTCAAAACGAAGTGCAATTGCACGCAACTCCATCGCATCTAAATAATTCTTAACATTAACTTTTTTAAGTTCCAAATCTTCTTTAGTATCAGCAGTAATCATAATGTGCATTTGAAAATCAAATATTCTAGCTTGAGATGCCGCAAGCATCGAAGTAAAATATTCCAAACTTTCAGCATCTTGTCTAATTCTCTCTCTTACAGTAACATCTTTTTCTTGAGTATATTTTTGTCTTAAATCAGCAATTTGTTTATTTAACATTTTACTCATCGCAGAAAAAGGAATAGGAATATGTTTAACGATAACCTTAATTCCAGGCATATTAGTAAGTGTTGATAAATAACCCGGCATTATATATTTAGGATAAGAAACAACTGTTAAAATAGTTGCATACTTATCACTAATAAAGAAATCACTAGGACTAAAGTGTAAACCCTTAGGTGCAATTTCTGATTTAAATCCCATCATACTGGCATCACCGCCCCAAATTCAGTATTTTCTCCTCCATTTAAGAAGTTATCCAAAATAACTCTTAAATCATCATTATTAGCTTGAGAAGAATTAAGACCACATCCAGCAAGTCCATTCATCAAAAGTCTAACTTTTTTCTGAACTTCATCATCATTTGATTCTTTAAATAAAATATAATACTCAGTATCAACAATATTATTATTAATAAATGACTGACCTTTATTAATATCTTGCATAATTAATTTCTTAATAGCTGGACTACTCGCATCATTATATAAAAGTTGAAGTTGTGAAAGATAAACTGAAATATCAACTGGTCTATCCGCAACAACTAACCAAAACTCAAAATCAATCATATTATAAAAGTTTTTAAGACTAATAAGTACATTATCTTGAGCAGTTTGATCAAGAATAAATATATTACGAGGAAAAACTTTTACACCAGCAACTCTCATCTTATCACTAGTAATAATCATTCCATTTTTAATACCTTCAACTGGTAACCAATCTTCAGTCCATCTACTCTGTTGTTGTTTCTTTGTTTGTTTTTGATTCTGATTCATAAGCGCCATCTCTACAACACCAACCTTTCCAATAAAATTTTTGTCTTGTTGTTAAAAAATCATATAATTCTCCAAGTACAGTAAGTAAATTATGATAATACGGAATAGGTACAACAAGGAAACCCGTTACAAGAGCTGGTGATAATACCAGCACTACTGTCAAAGTATCAGCCATAGGCATAAAAGCAAGTAACAACAAAGAAATACCACAACCAATACCAAACATAATCAAATCAACAGGTCTAAATATTCCAAGTATCAGCATTCCTTTCTTTGTATTAGCAGGAATTAAATAATCATTCACTATATATCACACTCCTTTTTATTTATTCTGTGGTCCATTAGGATTATTTGCCAAATGTCGTTGATGTTCAATAGAATTCTCAATTCTAGTAGCATCTCCCTTAGCTGCTCCTGCAACTTTATCAAGTTTATAAGAATTAAACTCTTCACCATTTCCAATAATTCCTTTTTCATCCTTACCAATAGTAAATACTCCATTTTCAACAGCAGAATTATAAGCATTAGTGAATCCAGCATCTGCAGTAGGTTTATAATCAGCTTCTCCTGCATGTTTCATATCATCGTTATATCTATCTAACTGAGCCTTACCATATGCAGAACCAAGGGCTCCAGCCATTTGTTTAAACATTTCGTCACTTTCTTCACCTGAAGTTGCCATAGTATAATGTCGACCAGTCTTATCAGTAAAACTAAAGCTTTCTTCTCCACGACTAGCTGCAGCGTTACGTGCATTCAACAACTCATTATATGAAACTCCAAACATAGGATTGTTTTTACCATTAGCATCCTTGTAATTAAAATTCAATTTTTTCTGTCCGTAATTAGCAATTCCCTTATTTCTAACATAATCTGAAAGTGCTGATGCTGTACTAGAAGCAGTTTTTAAGTTAGATATTCTTCTTTCGTCACGTTCTAAAGGAGACTCACCACCACCTAAAAAAGTAGCAATTCTGTCTTTAGCTCTACCACGAGCAGTAGATTGTGCTCTAGCTCTTTGCATATTAAGAAGATTACCTTGACGAACATTTTCCAATCCTGCACTAAATCTTTTTGAATTAGAATCTGCTTTCATAGCACCAATTCCGCCAGCAATACCTCCAGTTACCAAACCAAGAGCACCAGCTCCAAATTGTTTTAAAAGATTAGGTTGTTTTCCTTCAGCTTCAGCTCTCTGTTTAGAAGCATTAACATTACCGAACATTCTAGAAAGTGCTCCACCACCAATTCCGCCGGCAATTCCAGCTGCACCTAAACCAAAGCCTACAAGATTACTAAGTCCACTAAACATACCTTTATCACTATCTGGCATTCCAAACATTTGCCTAATAAATTTAGGAGCTTGTTTAGCAAAAAAGAATAAACCAATAATCAAAAATATCATAGTTGTAAAACCAACACCAGTAGAAACATTATATATACCATCAGCCCCATTAATACCTTCAGCTAATAATCCAGCAACAACAAAAATACAAAAATAAATTATAGCAACTCTAAGGAACACATCTATATATGTAGAAAATAATTGCTTTACCCATGAACTAAACATTCCATTAGCAGATGAAGAATTAGGCATAACATAAGTTACAGCAGCAACAGGACCTAAAATTCTTAAAACCACTAACTTAAACACACGTACAGCAAGCTCTACAGTAAAACTTATTAAAACAAAAACAACAAAAATACCAACTGCAGTAGAATAACCACCCATATAAGCAAATTGATAATAATCTCCAGCCATACTTGTATCACCTAAGTTTGTTCCAGCAAGATCACCATCTAAAGTACAAACATTATCTATATAACCAAATAAATAATTTGTTTCATATTCTTCATTATAATATTTTAATCTACCATCATCACCACTAAATTCTGGTGTTTCACTACAAACGAAACCTGTTCCGTCATTTCTATCAACAACAACATCAGCATTCTCTGGTTGCTTTAAAAAATCTTCTGATTGCTGATTAGGTGTAATAAACATTCTTAAAATCCCACTAGTCATATAATTACCAGCATCAGATAAACCATTATTTTCTTCAGTACCATCACCATCATTCATATCAGAATAAGATTCAGCATTACTACCTAAAATCAATTTCCCAAGAACATTAGTTTCCAAAACTTTATTTTGAAAAAAAGTAAGTGTACCAAATAGAATTCCTTGTTCAGCTAAAGCATTTTCCCAAGTATAATTAGAATTATCAGAAATCAAAGCAGTATCATTTCGAGAGGCACTAGGAATATTTAATGGAATCATACAAGCAATCAACATCAAAGAAACAATAATTCTAATAATTAACTTAGAAGTACCTCTATCTTTATCAGTAAAAGTATCAGGATTAACTATACCTTGAACAATATTAATAGCTAAGATAAACAAAAATATTATACCAATTATAAGTTGCATTCTACCTATTAAATTTTTAGTTACTGTACCACCTAAAATATTTTGACTAGCAACATTTAAGAAGACTTGATAAACAAATCCCATAACAGTATAAACCATTTTATCAAAAAATGCCCAAAATCTTCTAATAGCAGTCCACCAGAAATTAGCCTGTGCCAAATCAGTTAACATATAACATCACCACTTTTCTTTTAAAAAATTCCGCATGAAAAATCAGTAAAACTTCCTGAAATAAATAAGCCTAACAAGAAATTAATCAACATAGGAAGTAACAATAATGCAATAATACCCATAATTCTATAAACTAATCGTACTTGAGATTTTTTTAGTGAATCATAGTCACTAGAGATAACAGATTTAGTAAAATCAAAAGCTCCTAATACTATAGTCAGAAAAATCCCAAAAATTCTTATATAATTAAATATTTTTTGTAAAATCCAAGCAACATTTTGCCCACCAGAACCATCAGCTCTTCCAAATACTCCTTCGCATGTTTGAGGATTTTGTTCTCCAACAGGAGAGTTAGGTTTTTTAGGTTCTCTAGTTTTGTCCCCACCTGATGCGTTTTCAACCTCTTCATCATTAGTATTATTAGCAGAAGAAGTATCAGTATGTTCTTTAACTTCTTTTAAAGTACAATCCATTTTTACAGAAACTAATTCTTTACACATGCTACTTCTTTGTCCAATAGAAAATATTTGATTTTGATTTTCGCATCCAGACAAAGTCCAACTATTAGCATCACTAGCATGAGAAGGACTATAAAAATATACTTTTGCTCTAGTTTTATTAACGGTACTACCATCCCTATTACCACTAGCAGTAGTATAAGTCATTTTCTTTAAAACAACAGATGGACATTCTCCTTCATTTAAATCACTATAATAATTTTTATTATTACTAGGAGCACCATAAACCTTATCAATACTACCGCCCCAATCAACATGACTAATAGTAGGAGTATTGCCTTTAGTAAAACTTAAAGTAGCAGAAGCACCATTTCCAGAACAAGTACAAGAAGTCACATTTATTTTATATGCCAAAACATTACTAGGCATTACAAAATATATAAATAAAAACATAAATAATATAAGTATTTTTTTATGATTTTTCATCTACTTCACCCATTTTCTATTACACACTATAATTATAACAAAATCAAAAAAAAATAGCAATAATATCGCTATTTTAATTTACATAATTTTATTATTAATCTTTAGCTGCATTCCAACATTGTTGCCAACTGCCAGCATCTTGTGTGTTAGAACCAGTAGCTACCAAATTCATTAATAAAGAAACCAAAGTTACAATAAAGAAAACAATTATAGCATAGATACAACGTTTAATTAATCTAGATTGTGCTTGTTTTACTTCTTTTTCATCACTAGAAATAACAGCTTTTCCTAAATCAATTGTTCCTAAAACGATTAAA
>CANQUW010000115.1 GCA_947627145.1 uncultured Bacilli bacterium | reverse complement strand
CTTTTTACTGCATTTATAGGATTTCCTTCAGTCCATAAATACTCACTTGCAATAATTTTGTTGTTTTTATCAATAACTACACCTTTAGTAGAAATTGAACCTATATCAACTCCTAAATATGCTTTCATTTCTTTTTCTCCTTTCTCATCTCTATCATATCATAAAATGCTTCTAGTCTAGTTTCTATTCCAACTTCACTTGTTTGACTATCAAAACTAAAATATAAAATAGGTATATGATATTCTTCACTAATTCTCTCTAGTATTGGCATAGCATCCATTTCTGGAGTGCATCCAAAACTTTTAACATGAATTATTCCGTCATATCCTTTTTTAGCAAATTCTTCAGCTTCCTTAATAGTATCCATACCAGTAGCACCTATATCATATTTCATATATTTTTTTACTTTTTTATGTAATTCTTTTACATTTCTAAATATAACACTATTAGTTATGTTTAATTTACGAGTAACTACTATTCCGTGACTAGCAAGCCACTTTTCTATAAAATGATTACTAAAAGGATCAAGTGTTGTATAGTATTCACCAATAAAACCTACTTTTATTGGGTTTTTAGGTTTATTTATTTTTACTTTTTTCATCATTTTTTTATATCTTTTATTAATCTTCTTTAAGGATTTATAACTTCTTACTGTTCTAAATTCTTTAAGCATAGCTTCATATAAATTATCAAGTGTTCCCTCTTCTTCTTCAAAACCTACATTCTCTCTTATAAAGTCTTCTGTTTTATCCATGATATCTACCATTCTAACTCCAATCATTAGAGCATTTGCGAGTTGTTTTATAGTTAGGTCTTTATTGTATTTTTTCATTTTTTCATATATTTTTGTAGGTTTAGTAACTTCACTATCCCCAAAGTTTATAAATGTAAAGTCATATCCTAAGTCTCTTAATATTTGTTCATGTAACTCTCCATAATATGTAAGACGGCATACTCCTCCTGTTTGTACTAGAGTATCAGCTCCTTCTTCTAATGCTTCTATATAGCAACCTAAGTTATATTTAAAAGGAGCACATACAAAATCAGGGCTGTATTTACTTCCAATTTCAAGTGTCTTTTTAGTTATCGGAGGTGGTGTTAAATATTCACAATCTAGAATCATACTAAGTACTACTTCTATTGGAATATTGTAATTACCCATATGAGGAAAACTAATTTTTGGCTTTTTCATCTTCTTCCTCCTTTTTTAGTTTTATTATATCTACAAAACTTTCAAGTCTAGTTTCACGTCCAGCAGTTCCATCTTGTACATCTAAAATAAGTGTTACCATTGGTTTTTTTATTCTTCTTACAAGCATTTCATTAACTAATGAATCTGGTCCGCATGGAAAACTACTCATAAGAACTATTCCATCCACTTTATCTTTATACATTTCTATTGCACCAACTAATTCTTTATTATATGTCCATTGTAAAGTTGGTGAAAATTTGTGTGCTTTTTTTCTTGCTTGTTCACGGTCTACTAAATCTGCATAAATAATTGTACAACCAAGACTTTCTAAATAATTTATAACAGGTTTACCAATATATTCATCATATGTATTATATGGATGTGCCGCTAATAAAATTTTTATATTTTTATCTTCTTTTAATAATTTTTCTTGCATTTTTACTTTATCTTTATATTCTATATCCATAGCACCTTTTGCATATAAATAAGCATCTAATGTTTCTTTTTTACTTTTACCAAGTTTTTTACCCATTTCAATAAAACCTTGTTGTTCGGTATGACCACAACAAACATCAACATTATAATCAAGTATTTTAAAATCTCTATCTCTAAAAGTATTTTTTACTACATCATATAAAGCTTGAAATCTTGTACAAACAATTTCTCTATCTGTAAATGTTGCGATACGAGGTATTAAAATATAATCACATTTACCAATTAAAGACTCTAAATGTCCTAAATATATTTTATATGAAAGACAAGCTTCATCTATTGCGTAACTAGTACCGCGTGTAAGTATTTCTTTAGTAGTATCAGTACTTTCTACAATTTCGCAATCTAACCTTTCAAAAAAAGTTGTCCATAAAGTCTTATATCTATGATATAAAAGTGCTTTTGGTATACCTATTTTAGTCTTCATATAATCACCCAAGTAATATTTTATCACAAAACATAAAAACTCTAAAGAAAAAGAACTACAAATTTAAAGTAGTTCTATTTTTCTAAATGTTTTTTAAATAATTCTAATCTTTTATTCATCTTGTCTTTACCAAGTATTTTTAAGATTTCATATAAATCAGGGGATTTAGTTCTACCTGTTACCATAACTCTTATAGCTTCACATACATCTCCTACATGACTTTTATATTTATCTGGATTGTTTTTATATTCTTTTACATTAGCAGAATATCCTTCGTTAATAGAAAATTCTTTAACGCGTTCAAACCATTCATCTTTAGAGTCATCTATATTATAAATATCAATGTATCTTTTAATCATATCTAAATCATAGTTTTTATCACTTTCAAGTTTAGAATATTTTTCATTTTCAAAATATTCATCAATTGCATAAGAAAATTCTTCTTTTACATCACTGTATTTTGATATATCTTTTCTAGGCCTTGGTCCATCTTTTTCTATACTTAGAAATTTAATCATTATGTCTTTGTTTTCTTTTAAGATGCTGGCATATTCTTTATCAAATTTTTCTGCATATTTAAGTGTTTCTTCATATACTTCAGTACCACTTTTACGAGAAAAATATGTTTTACAAATATTATTAAGTTTAGCTTCATCAAAACTAGTACCACCAATACCTTGATGAGAAAAATCAAATTCAAAATCTTCTATTTTTTTATCTTGATTTTTTAAATACCATTCTTCAAAATTAGTATTAGCAATTGTTGCGAGATATAGATGAAGAGCATCTATTGGAATACCACTTTCTTCATAGTATGTTGCACCTGCCCATAAGTCTTTTCTTTTAGAAAGTTTTCTTATTGTTCCAGTTTCACTATCTTTTATAGTTATTGGTGCGATATGTGCATATTTAGGTGGTGTAAATCCTAAAACTTTAAATAATTGTATATGTAAAGGTAAGCTTGATACCCATTCGTCTCCTCTAATAACATGAGTTGTATGCATTAAGTGATCATCAATTGCATGAGCTAAATGATATGTTGGTGTTCCATCTTTCTTTAGAAGTATTGTATCAATATTATGTTCAGGAAATTTAAGTTTTCCTTTAATAGCGTCTTTTACTTCTATAGTATGTTCAGGATTTCCTGGTGATTTAAGACGAATAACATAATCTTTACCATTATCTAAGTTTTCTTTAATTTCCTCATATGATAAGTTTCTATCTGTTGCATAATGTCCATATATTCCTATTTTTTGTTTTAATATAGATTGTTCTTCTTTTATCTCTTTTTCTTCTTCTTCTGTCATAAAACAAGGATAAGCAAGATCTCTTCTAATTAAGTCTTTTACGTAAGTCTGATAAATCTCAGTTCTTTCACTTTGTTTGTAAGGGCCATAATCTCCGCCGATACCATAACCTTCTGTTGGATTAATAGAAAAAGCTTTTAATACAGAAGTGATATTATCAATACCGCCCTCTACTGCACGTTTTTGATCAGTATCTTCTATCCTTAAAAAGAATACTCCTCCACTTTGTCTTGCGTAAATCATATCACAAAAAGCAGAAAATAAATTACCTAAATGAACACTACCAGTAGGACTAGGTCCATAACGTGTAACCATTGCATTCTCAGCTAAATCTCTTTTAGGATACATCTTTTCATAATAATCAGGTGTTTTATCAATATGTGGAAATAATAAATCCGCTATTTCATCATTCATCTAAATCAACTCCTTTTATATATAAGTCTGCTTTAATATACCAAATTTATCCCTAAAAATCAAGTAGAACGCTGAATATTATTAATCGTTTTATAAACAAAATAAAAGTTGATGACGCTGACGTGCCCTCAATTAAGGGGCTCAGCAAGAACATCAACTTTTACAACTAATAATATATCACAAAATAATTAATATGTCAAATTTGATACATAGTTTTTGTATAACATTAATAAATATGTAAACAAATGTAAAATAATGTAGCTTTTACTCAAAAAAAATGATTTTTTTAGTATAAAAGCGACTTATAACTCAGTTTTACTTATTATAAAATAAGTAGGAATATTTTTCAGGAGGTGGGTAAATTGCCATCTAAATTAAAAAGCAAAAAAAATATAAAAAACAATAATTATATAACAGTAGTTGTTTTAGATACTAATTTCTTTGACGGGATAAAACCAAGATATTGGGGAAAAAGGATAAATAAATTTGTTCATAATAACTTAGCTGGAAAAACAATAAACATATATCATGAAAATAAGGAAGTAGAAAAAATAAGCTTTGCAAAAGCTAATGAAAGAGTAAAAAAAGATGGTGCCAAAAATTCTCACAAAGTAATAGATAAGTTAGCTAGAAACAATAACAATAATATTAAAAACTTAATCATTATTCAAATTGATGAAGTATTACAAGCATCTAAAACTATTAGTAGTAATAAAGAGAATAGTCACCAATGGTTGGATACTAATGGCTGGTATTTAAAAAAAGTATATCTACAAACTAAAAATGGTATGGTATACGAAGCTTTATTAAACATTGCAAAAACTAGAGATGGAAGAAATATTTTATACGATATAAACAAAATTAAAAAAGTTGACGACGCTGCCGTGCCCTCAATTAAGGGGCTCAGCTGAACATCAACTTTTCAATACATAATATATCATAAAACATTTATTGTGTCAAGTTTGATATTTTTAAACCAAAAAATTATAACTAAACTAGAAATTGATATTGTTGAAAATATTTTCAAATTATAGTAAAATATTGATATTGCCCCATAGCCAAGTGGTAAGGCAGAGCGCTCTGACCGCTTTATGCGCTAGTTCGAATCTAGCTGGGGCAGCCAAAAAAAATTAAGACTGCAAAAGCAGTCTTTTATTCATATAAAGGAAATTTTTTAGTTATACCAATTACTTCTTCTTTTAATTCATTCAATATATCTTTATCTTCTCTATTTTTTAAAGCTTTTGATATAATAATACCTATTTCTTTAAAATCTTCTTCTTTAAGACCTCTAGTAGTCATTGCGGCACTTCCTAGTCTTATACCACTTGTTGCCATAGGACTTTCAGTCTCAAATGGTATTGTATTTTTATTAGCTGTGATATTTATACTATCAAGAACTTCTTCAGCAACTTTTCCAGTTATTCCTAAAGATTTCTTTACATCTACTAACATCAAATGATTTTCTGTATCTCCTGATACTATTCTAAATCCTTCTTTTTTTAATGTGTCACATAATACTTTAGAGTTTTTAATTACTTGTTTTTGATATTCTTTAAACTCTGGTTGTAATGCTTCATAAAAACATTCAGCTTTGGCTGCGATTACATGCATTGATGGTCCTCCTTGAAGTCCAGGGAAAACTGTCTTATCTATTTTTTTAGCAATTTCTTCATCATTTGTAAGAATTAATCCTCCACGTGGTCCACGTAAAGTTTTTTGTGTAGTTGATGTTACAACATCTGCATAAGGTATTGGTGAAGGATGAACTCCTGCTGCGTTAAGACCTGCAATATGTGCCATATCAACCATTAAGTAAGCTCCAACAGAATCGGCTATTTCTCTAAACTTTTTAAAATCTATTATTCTAGAATATGCACTGTAACCTGCTATTATAAGTTTTGGTTTTTCTTTTAAAGCAAATTCTTTTATCTCATCATAATCAAGCATTTCAGTATCTTTATTAACACCATAACTTACAACATTATATTCTTTACCACTAAAACTCATTGGATGACCATGTGTTAAGTGTCCTCCATCAGTAAGTTTTAATCCCATTACTTTATCATTTTCGTTAAGTAACGCTTTATATACAGCCATATTAGCACTACTACCTGAATGTGGTTGAACATTTGCAAACTTACATCTAAATAATTTTTTAGCATTCTCTCTTGCTTCATCTTCTACCATATCTACATACTCACATCCACCATAATATCTCTTACCTGGATATCCTTCTGCATATTTATTAGTTAAAACACTTCCTTGTAATTTTAATACTTCACTAGATACAAAGTTTTCACTAGCAATAAGTTCAATATGATTTCTTTGTCTTTCTAATTCTCTTTCTACTATACTTTCTAATTTCTTATCCATAATACTCTCCTAATCTACATTTATATATATTCCTTCTAAAAATATTCTTTTATCAAACTTACCTAAATCATTATTTTTATCTTCTACTTTTTTAAGTAAATTATCATCATTGTTAATATTTACTATAGTAGTTAATATTTCAACTAAATCAGTCGCATCATTACTACTACCAGATAACATAAATTTATTATATTTTCTTTCTAATTTATTATATAACTCTTTTTTATATAAATCATTATCTAATATAGATATATCTATATTATCATAGTCATTAATATATTTATCTCTAATAAGTTTATTATATTTTTTATATATTTTATTATTATCTATATCTTTTATTAAAGATTCAATAACTTCTTTAGTATTATATTTATATAATATATTATTTTTATTATAAATATCTTTTAATTTATATATATCTTTAACTTTATATTTATATATATCTATATATTTATAAGTATCTATATATTTATAATATTTATCTTTTATAATATCAGGTTTTTCTTCTTCTATATAAATAACTTCATCAGATACATGTATTGTTTTTAATAATAATTTTTTATAAGTATTTAACTGTATACTTGTAACACTTTTAATATTATAATTATCATTTAAAACAATAAGTGCATTAATTAATAAATCTTCAAACTTAATCTTAATCATAATACTACTTTACCTACCATATTCATTATAATAGAAATACTAAAAAAATGAAAGACAAACTTTCATTTTTTATTATTTACCCGAATTTTTATTTGGAAGTTCGTTTTAATAAAATAACGGAAATAAGTCTAATTATAGTATAATATATATTATGT
>CANQUW010000114.1 GCA_947627145.1 uncultured Bacilli bacterium | reverse complement strand
GAAAGATTCATCACAATCAAAGCTATCACATATTGTTTGTTCATTTTCTACAACTTCATCGTCATTGCAATCAGATCCACTTGATACTTTAATTTCATCAAGTTCACATACCTTTTCATCATTATTTTGATGTACGCAAGACTCTACATCACATTTAATTTTAGATTTCTTTTTTGTCATAATTATTTCCTCCCTAAGGTTATTATGCACCTATTAATTAATTTTATTCAAAAAAATATGCAACTCCCCTATTATTAAATTAAATGAATAGAGGAGGAGTATATATTTAATTTAAATGGATAACTCTCTATCTTTTATATTAAAATTGTCTTAGAATGAATTTAAAATTATAAAAATCAAATTAAATCATATATATAAATATATTCAATAATAATTGTAGTAGTATACTTATTATAGTATTTTTATAAATGTATTTTAGCTTAACAACTATATGGTTTTTTATTATATATCAAACTTCCCATAATTGATATTATGTTAACTTCTATTTTGGTAATAGAAAAGACTCTCTTTAGAGTCTATACTTTACGTGATTGTATCTCAGCAATTTTTTCTAATACTTCTTTGGCATTACTTTCATTTATTTCAGTATACCCTAGTTCTTTTAATGCTTGAACTTTAGCTGTATTTAATTCTTGTGTTCTACTTAATTTTTCTTCATTTTTATGTTCAATATCTTGGACAAATCTTTTATGAGTTTCAGTTATTTTTGTTTTTGATGCACCACCATTATGATATAGTGTCATTGCACTAAACATAATACTTTCAAAGATGAATTGTTTTTCGCGGTCGAAAACAAATTCCATTGGGTCAGTAAATCCTAGGGCTTTAGACATATATACTAGAATGTATTTTAATTCATCTGCAGATTCCATTGATTTTATATAATGAAGTAAATATACAAATGAATTATATGTATCTTTAGTTTTATCTTCAGATAATTTTTCTTTTAATACATTAATAATATCTGTTAGTAGTTCTTGTTCCTTTTTATTGAATCCTTTTAAGTTTGCTAGAACTTCTTTATTTACAGATTCTTTTACGCCTTCGTTAAGACGAGATTCTACTCTCATTATATAATCTCCATCAATTATTATATTATCAATTTCACTTGGATCTTTAATATTAAGTAGTCCTAAAAGCTTAACTGCTTTTTCTTTTGGCCAATCTTCCAGATTATCAAGTGCTAGATAATTATATAACATTTGTCTAGATACTCCTAAATATTTTGCTAAACGAACTTTTGAAACTCCTAGTTCAGTAAGAACTGTATTTAAACTTTTCATTACTCATCTACCCTCCATAATGATTATAGCAAGTTTTTGTCAAGTATGTCAAGTAAAATTTGTGTAAATTGGTTGACAAATTGAAAAAGAGTAAGAAAACTCCCCTACTCTATAGCAAATACCATAATTTTTCGTTGTTATTTCTTACTTCTTTTATAATTCCTCCACCTAAACAAATATCTCCATAATATAGAACACAAGCTTGTCCAGGTGTAACTGCTTTCACTCCATCATATTTAACTTTTAAATTACCATCTTCTAGATACTCTACTTCTACTTCTATATCAGGTTGTCTATATCTGAATTTAGCACATAATTTGGTTGGTCTTAAGTCACAATTAAAGTTAATATCTTCTACTATACAGTTATTAGAATATAGATATTTATTATCTTCCCCTTCTGCTACATATAAAATATTTTTATTTAAATCTTTTCCTACTACAAATAGTTTATCTTTAGTACCACCAACATTAAGTCCTTTTCTTTGTCCTATTGTATAATACATAAGACCTATATGTTTACCTAAACATTCTTTAGTATCTATATTTATAATATCTCCAGGAGTAGATGGTAAATAGTTTTTTAAAAAGTTTTTAAAGTTTCTTTCTCCTATAAAACAAATACCAGTAGAATCTTTCTTTTTACTAGTTATTAAATTATATTCTTCTGCAATACGTCTTACATCTTTTTTTTCTATATCTCCAAGTGGGAATAATACATTTTCTAATTGTTCATGAGACACTTGAGATAAGAAATAAGTCTGATCTTTGTTTTTATCAAAAGACTTTTTTAGATAACCATCTTCTAGTTTAGCATAATGTCCTGTTGCGATATAGTCTGCTCCTAATTTTTTTGCATACTTTACAAAATAATCAAATTTTATATATTTATTACACATAATATCAGGATTAGGAGTTCTTCCTTTTTTTAGTTCATCTAAGAAATAAGAAAACACATTATCCCAATATTCTTTTACGAAGTCTACTCTATGTAGTTTTATACCTAGACTATCACATACAGCTTTAGCATCGTTATAATCTTGCTCTTGAGGGCATATGTTTTCACCTAATGTAGGATTACCTAATACATCATTATTAATCATCGCATCCCAATTTCTCATAAATAATCCTTCTACAACATATCCTTCTTTTTGTAAAAGAATAGCTGCAACTGATGAGTCTACTCCTCCACTCATACCTACTATTACTTTTTTCACTAATACCACCACCAATTTCTTATATATTATATCAAAAAATAGCAAAAAATAAAAGTTAAAGACTAATAACTTTTATTTCTATAATTCTATCCAATAACCAAAATCAGTAATCCCTGTATAATGTTTTTCTTTTTTCTTTTTTTCTTCTTTTATATAATTTAGTTTTTCGTGATTTTCTAATATCTTTTCTTCATCTAAAGTATCAATTAACTCTATAAAACTATATAATGATTCTATACTGGTATTATATTTTAATAATCTTTTTCTACAAGGGTTTACGGTAAACATAACATCTTTATCTATACATTTTATTTCATCTTTAGTATTTAATTCGTTATCTAATACTTTAATTGATATATCATATTTTGTAAATTTATCTACTTCTTCGTTTTTTACATTAAATTGTAAAATCATACTATTATCAAGAAAAATATTTGTCATATATAAATCATCTATCATAACTCTATTATCTTTATTGTTCAAATATAATAAATTGGCATAAGATGAATATAAATTAATTAAACCTTCTATATTTATTTTATTATCTTTTGATTTGAGAATGTTTTTTTGAACAAATTCTTTATATTCGTATGGCTTATTTTCCTTTTTTTTCTTTTTTTCATTACGTCTTTTTCTTATAGCATCCATTATATCATCAAAAAAGCTTTCATCTTCTAATGTTATAATATCTGCATATATTGTTTCATTCATAAGTATCACTTCTTTCGAGTGTATATTATAACAAAAAAAGCCCTATAAGGCAATGAATTTTAAAAGATATGGTACTAAGAATGTTTCTATTAAAGATATAATAATTAAAGATATTTCTCCTATTAATAATATCTTTAAATATCTATTTGTATATCTCTTTAGAGAATAATCTTGTTTATAAAAAATTACTCTTGTAATTTTTTTGGAATATCTAATAGAAAAAAATGATAATATTATAAATACACCTAAACCTAATATTAGAGGTATTAAATAAATAAAAGATGCGATAAGTCCTTTTACTTTATAAAAATATATTAAAGAAGTAAGTGAAAATCCTACTATAAAACTTTTATAAAATATAAATATTAATATTAGAGGTATACCTATTATAGAAATACCTAATATCCATATTAATAATCCTGATAAAGTATATGTAGATATACTATTAATAAATGATGATGTATAATCTATTTTACCTTTATTTATTTCAGTAAAGAAATTAGTAAGTGTTGTATTTATAAGTTCTTTATTAGATTTAGATAATATTGCCATATATAGTATTCCAAGTATTATAGATATTATTACTAATATTATTAATTTAATAAATAATTTTTGTGTTTTTAAAAGTCTTGCTTTTTTTCTTATATGTATCTTGTCCATCTTCTTCACCTAGTAAAATATATTATGTTTTTTAAAAAAAATACCTAAAATATTTTACTTTTACATTATTTTTATATATAATTAATATTGAGGTGTTAATAATGAACAAAAAAGTAGTACAGATAGTAGCAGGTTTTCTTGCACTTGTTATGATAATTGGTGCAGTTGGTATAATAATTTATATCATTTAAAAAAGCATGTTTATGCTTTATTTTTTTTTACTATTTTTCTCTATTACTTCTTGTTGCATGTACATATCCTTCTATTTCAGCATCTATATCCATAACATTACTAATACCATCTAAATAATTATACTTATTAGCAATATCATTTATTCTTTTAGAATCTCCTCCAAAGAATAATAAAATAAGTCCTGCAATTCTTGATGATATATAATTATCTAAAATCGCTCTATCTTCTCTAGATACATCATATTTATTAAAAATATTAATTATTGGACCTTCTTTATAAATATAATTAGTTAAAGCATTAGAAAGAAGTGCAGTTTGTTTGTCTATATTTTTAAGTTTTACTTTTTTCCATATTTGCATATATAACTCCTCCGTTTTCTTAGCTTATTATTATACAACAAAATTTAAAAAAAATAAATTAAATTTGTATATCCTTGATAATAAAGGAAAAAATATTAATGGAAATTTTTATATAAAATATTAAATATTACTTTATACATAATAATAATGTAGTGTTAGTTTTTAAAAGGAGTTGACTTAAATGAATTTAAAAAACAAGCTACTATTATTATTCTCTTTTCTTTTAATTTGTATACCTGTTAATGCTCTTGCATATTCTTCTTCTGTTATACCAGGAGGAGAAACTGTAGGAATTGAAGTGTCATCTAGTGGAGTTTTAGTTGTTGGTTTTTATAAAGTAGATAATGAACTTATAGGACGAGACTTTGGATTTGAAGTTGGAGATAGAATTATAAAAGTCAATGATAAAGAAGTTAATAATATTGATGAAATGGTAAAGACTGTTGAAGATAACAATAATGGAACTACTACTTTTACGGTTTTAAGAAATGATGATGAAAAAAGAATAGATGCAGAGTTAAAGAAAGATAATGAGGGTGTTTATAAGACTGGACTTTATGTAAAAGATTCTATTACTGGTATTGGTACTTTAACTTATATTGATCCTGAAAGTAAGAAATTTGGTGCTTTAGGACATGAAATTATAGAAAAGACAACAGCATCTAAATTTGAAATAAAAGATGGTAAAATATTTGAAGCTAATGTAACTGATATTGATAAAAGTACCGATAATTCAGCTGGTGAGAAAAATGCTACATATAATAAAGGTGAAGTATTTGGTACAATAGAAGAAAATGCATCTTCTGGTGTGTTTGGTACTTATAACTCTACTCTTCCAACAAAAGAAGCTTTAAAAGTTGGAGATAGTCGTGATGTTAAAACGGGAGAAGCATCTATTATGACAGTTTTAGAAAATGAAAAAGTAGAAAGTTTTAAAATTAATATTATTAAAGTAGATATGAATAGTGATACTAAAAATATTTTATTTGAAGTAAGTGATGAGAGACTTCTACAAAAAGCAGGAGGAATTGTTCAGGGAATGAGTGGTTCCCCTATTATACAGGATAACAAAATAGTTGGTGCCGTTACCCATGTAATAGTTAATGATGTTACTAAAGGTTATGGAATATTTATAACTAGTATGTTAGAAGAAGGAGAAAATTAAAAGAGCTATAACGAGCTCTTTATTTTTTTATAAATTTTTAAATTTTCTACTACTGGTTTATCAGTTATAATATTGTTGTTTTTACCACTACCAAGTAAGATATTAGGTTTAACGTTAGGTCCATGATAATCACTACCTGCAGTTACGAGTAAGTCATTACGATTAGCAATATCTATAAGAAAATCTCTTTCTTCTTTAGTATGAATACTATTAAAACATTCTATTCCATCTACTCCTAATTTTTTTAATTCTATTATAGCGTTTTCTAGTTCTTGTCCTTTGAGTTTTAAAGTAATAGGATGAGCAATTATAACAACAGCACCAGCGCTTTCTAACATGTTTATAGCATCTTTTGGTGTGAATGGTTCTCTTTTAATGCTTTTATAAGGTTCTTTATTAAAATAGTTTTTAAAAGCATCTTCATAATTATTTATATAACCTTTTTCAAGTAAACATCTTGCAAAATGAGGTTTACCTATTACATCGTTATTAGAATATTTTAATAAATCATCTCTACAAATATTTATTCCATTTTTATTAAACTCTTCTATAAATCTATTATTTTTCTCTTCTCTAGTAGTTTTTAAATAATTTACTTGTTTTTGAAAATTTTCATCTGTAAAATCTATAAAATAACCTAATATATGTAATTTACCATATGGATATGATACTCCAAGTTCTATTCCTGGTATAACATCTATTTTTTGTTCTATACCTTCTAACAAACCTTCTAAGACACCATCTATTGTATCATGATCAGTTATCGCAATTGTTTTAAGTCCCTCTTTTTTAGCAAGTCTTACTATATCTTTTGGTGAATATTCTCCATCACTTGCAGTTGTATGTACATGTAAATCAAACATAATATCACTCCTTATAGATTTACAATTATAACATTATATTCAAAATAAAGCAATATATTATAAATTTTAAAATTTACTTTTTTGTTAATTTGTTTTCGTTAGTTCTAGTTATTCTTACAATTGAAGTAATAAAATTAATAGTAGTAATACTAAAATAAAAATCCCAAATGGGATTTTATTTTTAGTATATTAATAAAATATAGTTGTTGTATGATGTGGTGGTCTTTTTATTTCTTTTTGTCTTCCAGTTTTCCAAATAATATTATCTAGTTCTACTGAATTAATAATTAAATTCTTTTTAGCAAGCTTTTCTTTTACTAACTCAACGACATATAACATATTTGCTCTTATTTCAATTTCCATTTCACTATCATGCTCTATTTCTTTTTCGTTATCAATCATATAAGATAGCTCATCATTATATTCTAACACACCATATTCTCTTAAGACTTTTGGAATAACATAGTCAGCACATCCAGTTAAATCGTTAACGTTTTTCATATTATTATGTATAGTATCAGATACGTGTAGTAAATCATTTACTAAAAGAGAGACTCTTTTATCAAAGTGTATTTCTATTCCTTTATATTTACTTATATCACGGAAATATTTAAAATTATCTTTTATATAATTAATCATTTCAATATCATTTTTTATATTAAATAATTCTTCATAAAACTTATTTTGTTTATTTGCAATTACATTAATCGTATCTTTAAGTAATTTATATCTGGTATCTATTAAAGATAATTTTCCTTCATAAGTTGTTTTAAAGATTTTCTTGAATTCATCTTCTGTAATATTTTTTAAATAGTCTACATCTAAAAAGTCTTTATTTTCTTCTATTTCTCTAATCACTGAATAAAACAACGCTTCAGAGCCTTTAAGTTTTTCTCCGTGATAGTCAATAAAGAATTTAGGTTTTTGCCAAAAACAAAAATTCATACTTTCTAAAACAAAGACTAGTAATATTCTTTTCTTTTCATCTAAATTTAAAACACTATTATCATACCAGTGTTCATAACTTATATCATTGATATTATTTACAAATTCATCCAATTTTTCATAATTTATTTTTACATAACTACTATTATCAACAACATATTTTATTTGCTCTAACTTTTCCATATTTACTCACCTCAATTTAGTTGATTATATCACAAGATTATATATAAATCAATGACAAAAAAACCATCAACAAATATCGCTTGATGGTTTATTATATAATTTTTATTCTTCTTCTGCTTTAAAGTCTGACATACTTCCATCTTCTTCTATTAGCTTGTTTAAAGATTCTTCTGCTTTCTTTAGTTTTTCATCACATTCTTTAGCAAGTGTCATTGCAGAATTAAATTCTTTAACTGCATCATCTAGTGGAATATCTCCTCTTTCTAGTTTTTTTACTATTTCATCTAACTTAGAAAGTTTTTCTTCAAATGTTTCTTCTTTAGCCATGTTTACCTCCTATACTACTTTGGCATCTACATTACCATCATTAAATTCTATTGTGATTTTATCATCTTTTTTAAATTCTTTTGCACTAGTTAATATTTTATCATTTTTCTTAGTTATTGTATATCCTCTTTTTAGAGTCTTTAGAGGACTTAGTGTTTCTAATTTACCAAGCAAGTTTATATATTTATTTTTTTTATCATCAAATACTTTATTTGGTTCTTTAAATACATATGATGAAATTTCTCTTTCTAAAAGACTTCTTTTATTTAATGTTATTGTTTTAATACTAGTTTTTAGTCTTTCGATTATTATATCAAATTGTTGTTCTTTAGCGAGATATAAATTAGTTGGATTTTTTATTATATAACGTTCTGTTATTTCTGATAACCTTTGTCTTTTTATTTCTAGAGTATGATTTATTACTTTAGTACTTCTTAATTTTAAATTATTAAGTAATATTTGTACATCGTTTATATTTGGAACTGCGAGTTCTGCAGCACCTGTTGGAGTTGGTGCGCGAAGGTCAGCAACGAAATCCGCAATAGTAAAATCCACTTCATGCCCTACTGCACTTATTGTTGGTATAGGGCAGTTATAGATTGCTCGTGCTACTATTTCTTCATTAAAAGCCCAAAGATCTTCGATACTTCCTCCACCTCTTCCGATAATTAGAACGTCTAAGTCATAGTCACGTGCTCTTTCTATTTGTTTTACTATAGAATATTTTGCTTCTTCTCCTTGTACTAATGCTGGAAAAAGATAAGTGTTTGCAAGTGGAAATCTTCTTTTAATAGTTGATAATATATCTCTTATAGCGGCACCTGTTGGTGCAGTTATTATTCCTATATTAGTAGGTATTTTAGGAATAGTCTTTTTATGTTCTGGAGAAAATAAACCTTCACGTTCTAGTTTTTCTTTTAATTGTTCATATGCAATATAAAGGTTTCCTACTCCATCTTCTATCATATCATTTACATATATTTGATAAGTACCTGCTACTTCATATACATTTACTTTACCAGTTACTAATACTTTCATACCTTCTGTTGGTAAGAATTTTAAATTTTTAGTATTTGATGCAAACATAATCGCTGATATACGAGAATTATCATCTTTTAAAGTAAAATAATAATGTCCACGTGTATGTGCTTTAAAATTGGATATTTCGCCCTTTAAAAAGACTTCATTTAAGTTCTCATCACTATCAAGTTTATATTTAATATATCTATTTAACTGACTTATTGTAATATACTTATTATTCATGATGATCCTCACTATGATATATTTTATCCATTACAGCATTTAACATTTTAACAACAGCATCATCACTATATTTTTTTGAAAGTTCAATAGCTTCATTTATCGCAACAATTGATGGAGTATTTGTATATATAAGTTCATATATACCAATAGAAAATATTGCTTTATCCACTTTATTAAGTCTATTTATATCCCAAGAATCTAAATATTTATTAGCAAGTTTATCTATTTCTTTTTGGTTTTTAATTACTCCATTAACAGTATCTTTTACAAAATCATTTTTTATATCAATTTGTTCTTTTATTAAACTATCTACATCATAATCTAAATTAGCTTTTTTTAGTATATATACTTGATATAGAACTTTCATTATAATTTCTCTTAATTCACTTCTATTTTTCATTTGTACCACCAACTAAATTTTATCATAGAAAATAATAATTGTCATTAAAATAAGAAAAAGTTTTAGATTAATTTTCTAAAACTTTTACATATCCATATCATCTAACTTATATGCAACGTTAGTTGCCATTTTTTGTACAGCTTCTTTCATGTCATTCATCATATTAGGGTTTTTCTTTTTATAATACATATATCCCATAATACCCATTCCTGCAATTAAAGCCATTGACATCATTTTTTTCATATTGTTATCACCTCATAAATATTATGAAACAATACGTTTATTTTATACCATTAATCAAAAATTCTTTTATAGTTGTTCTTCTATGTAGATTAGCTTCATTATTAATTGCAAATTCAAGTTGTTTGATATCTCCAATTAAGAATAATTTTTTCTTTGCTCTTGTTACTGCGGTATATATAAGTTTACGATAAAGCATTTTATGAAAACTTTTAACTAAAGGAATTATTACAATATCTGTTTCACTTCCTTGAGCTTTATGAACACTAATTGCATATGCATGTTTAAAATTATTAAAATTAGAAGCAGTATATTTAACTAAATTACCATCAAAATCTATATATATAGTTTTCTTCTTACTATTATCAATTCTTGTTATTATACCGATATCTCCGTTATAAACATTTTCATCAGGCATATTAGTAAGTTGTATTACTTTATCTTTTTCTCTATAAGTAACATCTCCTATAATTATTTCTTTTTTACTTCTAGTTTTTGGATTAAATAATTCTTGCATATGAACATTTAAATTATCTATACCATTAATAGTTTTATACATAGGAGAAAGTACTTGGAAATCTTTATAAGATACATCTAAAAATGTTTCACTTGTAAGTAATACTTTATTTATAACTTCGCTATCTTTACATTTTATAAAAGTTAAGTCTTCATTTATATTAAATATAGATTTATCTAATTTTTTATCTCTAATGTTATATGCTAGACTTAAAATAGATGAATCTTCATCTTGACGATATAGTTTATTTAAATGAACAGTATCTATTACTCCACTTTCAATAAAGTCTTCAAGTAGTTGTCCAGGACCAACTGAAGGTAATTGCTCATAATCTCCTACTATAATTATTTTAGTATTAGAGTGTATTCCTTTTAATAAGTTATAAAATAAAAACATATCTACCATACTAGCTTCATCTAATATAATAATTTCTGTATCACTTTTATTATATTCATCTACTGAGAATCTATCAGTTTCTTTATTCCATTTTAAAAATCTATGAATAGTAGATGCTGGAAAGTTAGTTTTTTCACTCATACGTTTTGCCGCTCTACCTGTTGGTGCGAGTAAAGTTAATTTATTTTGTAATTTTCTACTATCAACTTTTAATATTTCTTTATAAAGTTCTATTATTCCACGAAGTATAGTAGTTTTACCAGTACCTGGTCCACCTGTAATTATAAGTAATTTTTTAAGATAAGCATTTTTTATTGCTTTTTCTTGATCTTTATTATAATCAATCGCCATATATTCTTCTAGCTTTTTTAGTTTATCATCTATATCAATATCTTTTATATCATCTGCCATAGATAATTTTTTTAGTCTATTACAAATAAATTCTTCTGCTTCATAAGACTCAAATAAGTATATTCTTTCATTTTGTTTTACTATTTTTAAGTCTGTTACTAAATCATTTAAATATTCATTAAATAGAGATTCTGATATATCAAAACCTAATACTTTTGGCATATAATAAATAATTTCTTCACGAGTAAAATAACTATGTCCAATCATATCCATAAGACTTTTTATAACATAAAGAATAGTTGCTTTTATTCTTTTTTGGTCATCATTTTTATGTCCACTATTTAAATATATATAATCTACTCTTTTAAAAGTAATAGATTTTATTTCATTTACTAATTCATATATATTTTCTTCTATAATAGTATCTGTATCTTCTTTATAATGATTATATATTTTTGTTGCTTCACTTGTTGAGAATCCTAAATCTGAAAGTTTTATAATCGTCTCATAACTAGATTCATATTCTTGGAGTTTATCATGTAACATTTTAGCATTCTTCTCTGTAATAGTTGGTATAAGTATTAAATTTGATGGGTTATTAAGTATTACATTCAAAGTGTCACGACCAAGTACATCTACTATTTTTTTAGCTTTTCTTTTACCAATTCCTTTAAATATATTACTACTTAAGAATTCTAAAATAGTATCTTTTTCTTCTGGTTTTACTCTTTCATATTTTTCTGTTTGGAATTGTTCTCCATATTTTGGATGTATTACCTTTTTACCATAAAATATATAATTGTCTATTTCATTTAAATCATGAAAATAACCTGTAAAAGTAATAACTCTATTTATATAATCCGCAAGATCTTCATCGTCTGTTTCATGTACTTTAAAAAGTCCAATTACATATCCTGACTCTCCTTTGAATATTGCTTTTTTAAATTGTCCTTTAATGTATGATGTCATTTGATGCCTCCCCTATTATATATGGATATTCTATTTTTATGAGTTTTACTTTAACAATTGTATTAGGTTTTATTTTCTTGTTTATTTTTATATTTAGAAAGTTAGATGTATGTCCATAACTATATTCATCTTTATTTCTTTCTATTAATACTTCTAATTCTTTATTTAAAAATTTAGAAAAGTATTTCATCTCTAATTCATGTGATACTTCTATTAATTTTCTTGAACGTTCTTTTTTTACAGATTCTTCTACTTGTTCATCCATATCAGATGCTTTAGTATTTTTTCTTTTAGAATATGGAAATACATGTATTTTAGAAAATTCTATTTCTCTTGCAGTATCAATAGTTTTTTGAAACAATTTAGAATTCTCATAAGGGTGTCCTACTATTATATCTGTAGATATAGAGATATTGGGTCTTATTTCTCTTACTTTTTTTATAATATTTTTATATTCTTCTAAATTATATTTTCTATTCATCTTTGTAAGTATCTCATCACTTCCTGCTTGAAGTGGTATATGTAGATGATCTACTATAATATTACTTTCTTTCATTACTTCAAGTACTTCATCAGTTATTTCTATTGGTTCAATTGAAGAAATACGAAGTCTTTTTAAGCCATCTATTTTTTCTATTCTTTTTAAAAGGTCCGCAAAAGTTATATCTAAATCTACTCCATAGTTACCTGTATGAATACCTGTAAGTACTACTTCTTTGTAACCATTTTGTACAAGAGTTTTTATTTCTTCAATTACTTTATCTGGTTCTTTACTACGACATTTACCTCTAACATAAGGAATTATACAGTAACTACAATAGTTTTCACAACCATCTTGTATTTTTACAAAAGCACGAGTTCTTTTAGAAAAATCATCTATATACATATCTTCAAAGACATCTGCTTCTTTTTCATATAGTCTTCTAATTTCTTTTCTTGTTTTAAACCATTCATTTATAAGTTCTACTATTTTAGATTTATCTTTAGTACCTATTACTATATCAAGCCCATCTTCTTTATAATCTTTATTTGCTTCAATAAAACATCCCATCGCAACAACACAGGCATCTTTATTTTTTCTTATTGCACGATGGATCATTTTACGAGATTTAGTATCACTAGTATTAGTAACAGTGCAAGTATTAATGATATATACATCACAAAAATCATTGAAGTCTCCTATTTCAAATCCGTTTTTCTTAAGTAAATTAGTAACATATTCACTTTCATATAAATTAACTTTACATCCTAATGTTAATATTCCTACTTTCACTATTACTACCTCCAAACATCTTAGATTATACCATAATAAAACTACTTTTTAAAGTAGTTTTACGAATTTTTGTTTAATATTATTATCTTGTTATTTTGTATTGTTTTTCTGCTTTAGATTTATAAATTTTTTTCAAATCATTATGTGTTGGTTTAAAAAATATAGCATCATGTCTTTCTTTGTTATAAAGTGTTATATATTCACAATCATTATTCATTGTCATTAGTTTATCTAATAATTTTATTCTATTTAAAACTTTATCTTTGTCTTTACTATCAAACATAGCTACTTTGGTTAAATATCTTCTTTTTTCTTCTACTTCTTCTAGAGTGTTATCATTATGCTTCTCTAATCCTTTTAAAAATAAGTATTTACCCATATTAGAATCAAAACTTTCATATAACTCTTTTTCCATATCAGTCATTTCTTCATTTTTGTTTTTATATCCTTTATCTCCTAGATATATTCTTTCTGCAGTTTGATTGAAGAAAGCAGCACCTTTTAAAGCATCTAGACTAACTTCAAATCCAAAATAATCATTTTCTTTTACCATACTATTCCTTCTTTCTAGTCTTATATTATAGCATACTATATTTTTTTCTTCAAGAAAAGTAGGGACTCTTATTTAGAATCCCTACTAATGATAAAAGACACTCCTTTCTTTTCATTCTTGACAACTACATCATAACCTAAAAGTTGTAATGTCTTTTTAACAATAGATAATCCTAGACCAAATTGACCTTTAATCCCTTTTCGGAATGGTGTAAAAATTCCTTCCAAGAGAAGCGAGTCAATATTAGATCCATCATTATATAAAATTAGACGATTATTTTTAGCAGTAATTTTAATAGTTTTATCTGCATAGCGAATAAAATTACTAAGTAAGTTATCTAGTATTGTTTCCCAATGTTCAACTGTTCCATAGTATACTGATTTCTTGTCCATTTCTAAAATAAATTTTAAATCTTTTCTTTGGAATTTGAACTTTTCTATTTCATCTTGTAATAGTTGTTTCATATCAATTGGTTTTATATCAATATCTTGTGTATCTTTTAAGTAATCTAATTTATTTAAATAAAGAAGAGAATATACTTTGTTTTCTAATTTTTCTGTTTGTTCTTTTATTACTTCTAAAGATTTTTTTGGGTTTTCAATACCATCATCTACTGCTTCTACATATGACTTTATAACTGTAAGCGGAGTTTTGAAGTCGTGGGAAATGTTTTGATACATTTGATTTCTATATTCTTCTGTTTCTTTAAGAGTTATTCGCATATCTTCTATTGCAAGTCCAAGCGATCTAATTTCATCATCTATTTTAAAATCTATGTTATGATTATAGTCATCATTATCTATATTATCAATTTTACTTTTAAGTTTTTCTATTTTTTTTACTATAATAGAACTCCAACATAAAAGTATTAATCCAATAAGTGCAAAGGTAAGTAACACTACTGGTAATATTGCAGTTAATATATTATCTTTTGCTTCTTTAATATAAGTATCATCAGTAAGTGCAACCTTAGTAACACCATTCTTTTGTATTTTATAGTAATAATAGTTTTGATTGTCAAATCTAAATTTACCTTGACTACTATTTATTTTGTTTAGTATTTTTTTTATATTTTTTACTTTTATGATAGAATGTATATTTTCGCTGGCAATTATTTCATCATCTACTATATAAATATATCCTACATTTGCATTTAAAGAGTCACTACTTTCATCACTTCTAATTATCTCTAAAGGTTCTTTTAATCTATTATAAATGTTCTGCTCGGCGACTGGAATTAACATTTGTGGAAGTATTAATCCTAGTCCGACAAATACAATGGCAAAGACTATTACTATAAGCGCAAGTAATTGTCTTGATAGTCTATTTTTTTTATATGTCATAATAATCTATAACCAAATCCATATATTGTATTTAATTTTAGATGGGGCATTTTCTTTCTTAGTCGACGAACTAGGTCATCTACTACTCTATCAGTTCCGAAATAATCATCTCCCCATACACCATTTAATATTTCTTCACGAGAAAAACCTTTATTAATATTTTTTAGAAATAACAATAATAAATCAAACTCTAAAGTAGTTAAATTTATATCTTTAGATTTATAAGTTACTGTTCTTTTATTTATATTAACTTTATAATCTTCATAGTCAATAACTTTTACTTCTTCACGTTTATATACACGTTTAATAATATTATTAACTCTAAGTACTAATTCTTTACTGGAATAAGGTTTTGTAATATAATCATCACTACCGAGTTCTAAACCTAATATTTTATCTAAGTCTTGATCTCTTGCTGATGTAAATATTACTGGAATATTATTATCTTCTTTTCTTATTTCTTTAATAATATCATAACCATTAACATCATCAGAAAGCATTATATCTAGTATCCAAAGATGAACCTTATTACCAATATAGTTTATAGCATCTTCACCTTTAGTAAAACATATAACATTATATCCAGCTTTTTCTAAATACATTTTTATCAAGTTAGATAAATCTTCTTCATCTTCAACCAAACAAATTGTATACATTCTTATCACCTACCAATAGTATAGCACTATTTATTTAAACTTTCTACTTATTATATATAGGCATCATCTCCTTTTACAATTTTATCATATCAAATAAATAACGTATAATTATAAGAAAAATATGTGAAATAATGGGAAAAGAAAAAGATTTATTTTTTCTTATAAATCTTTTTATAAATATCTTTACATTTTTCAATAAAATTATCTAAATCATCAGCACATTGTTTAGCTACTTTATATTTGTGACTACTTCTTATTCTTGCTATTATTTCTTCTTCTCTTTGTTTTTCTTCCTCAACTATTTCATTTAGTTCTTTCATAGTATTTTGAAACTCTATATATGACTCTTTATAATCATTAAGAGCTTCAATAGATTCATTGTTTTTAGCAAGAATTCTTCCTTTCTGATAAAAATCTTCTCTTTGTAATTCTAATTTTTTTTCTAATAATTCTTTTTTTGATTCAAACATAATTATCCCTTCTTTTAATTTGCCTATATTATACTATTTTTTTGGCCTTTTTTCAAATTTTTTTAATATATGTTTTCTGTTTATTCCTATTAATTATGTTTTCTTTTAATTTGTAATAGTTTTTAATATATTCTTTACTCTTATCTTCTTTTTTATTTTTATTGACAACTTTATTGATAAGAGCCTGCTCTAAGATATCTATTTTATTATAAGCAATATCTAAAGATAAGTCATTTATAACTTTATTGTTTTCTATATATTCTAAATTATTTTTATTTATAGATTTATCTTTTAATTTAGTAATTTCTTTTTTTAAGTCTATATTATTTTTACTTTTACTTATACTTTCTAGCATAACTGTACTAAAAATAGATGCATTCACAAGAACTTCAGACATACCATATACTATACTGCTACCAAGACTTATAAAGGCAGGGTTAGGAAGGAAAGGTAAACCTAAAAAATTTAGTCCTCCTACTATTGTAATAAATTTACTTTCTTTAGATACGTTTTTCCAGAAATAGTCTGTAGATCTTATTTCGTCTAAATATACTTTTTTAGTAACATGTTTATCTAATTCTTGTTCTTTTTTTTCTGTATTTAGATTTGAAATATCTTTTTTTGTAATATTTATATTTTTTCTTTTCAATAAATCTATAGACTTATTAATAATATCATTTTTAGTTTTTAATTTTTCTATTTCACAAAGTTTTTCTAATCTTTCTTCTTCTAGTTTTCTTTTTACTTTTTTATTTTGAAATAAACTATATTTATTATCTTTTTTACTTATTTTATCAGTAATTCTAGACACACCTGTTCCAACCAATGCACTTGTTACTCCGATAATTGGTAGAGAAAAGATTGACACTAATGGAATTATACCAGTAGATACTACAGATACTCCTGCTACCATAGTTGCTAGTGAAGAAATATATGCACTTATAACACTTTTTTTATTATACTTATATTTTTCTAAATCTTTTTCAAGTTCTTCTATTTTTAAAGAATTATCGCCATATTCATCTAGTAAATCCCTTTTTATTAGTTCTTTATTTATTGTTTTTACATCTTCTTTTGTCATAAAATACTCCTCTAAAAATAAATGTACTTTATATTATATATCTAATATTTTGTTTAAGCAAGGATAAATTAAAAAGATATACTAATTTTAATATATCTTTTGTAATACTTTCTTTTTTACTTTTTCTATCTTTCTTTCATTATTATTTTTTAAAATCCTTACTATTTCTTCTTTCTTTTTATAGTATTCGTCTATTTTTCTTTGTCTTATAATACTTTCAACGTTATGATTATAGTCATTTACCATTTTATATGCTTCTTCTTCTATAATATTATTGGTTAATACATCTATATTAATTTGATTATTTTTATCATTGTTTATAAACTTTTTATCACTTAATTTTCGATTCAAAAAATTATCATTTTCCTCTGTGCATATTTTAGGTAAATCTAATTTATTTAAGTCAATTAGAATGCATGATGCTTGTGACATCACAAAAGAAGAAACACCAAATAGTAAAGCGGTTGATATGGAAAAATTAGGCATATTTATCATACATAGTGTAGTTGCTCCAAATAATTTTAACACAATATTTTTATTAAGTAACTTCTTACTATAAAATCTTTCGTCTCCTTGGAAAAAGTTATTATTTTCAATGGCCTTTTTTGCGGCTATTAAGTCAATATTTTTATTATTTTCATTTTTTGAGTTGTAATTTATAATTCTATAATCTTCTTTATTTATTTTAATTGCCTTTTCTACTATTTTATTTTTTATATTTAGTTTTTCTATTTCATAGTTTATATTTAAGGTCTCTTTGTAGTTTGAAACTATTTCATGTGAAAATGTAAAGAAATTTAAATGTTTATTTTTACCTATTCTTAAAAAGTTTTTTCCTGTTATCATTTGAATTAAATTTTCAACTAAGTGTTCTAGTAACATATATGACATTGTTCCCATAACAGACCACGGAGCATCTAAAAAACTGGTTAGACTTGCTAGAGCAAAGTTAGTTGTAGTTATAATTTTTGATTTTTTAATTTGTTTATTCATATATTCATGATCAAAACCATAGTTTTCTTTTTCTTTTTTTAACTTATCTATCTCTTTTTGTATTTTTTCTTGCTCTATTTTTAATTCTTTTTCAATTAATTCTTTTCTGTTTTCCATATTGTCATCTCATTTCAGATATTTATTATAATATAAAAGTTGTCCTTTTTCAATAAAAAAGAAGAAGGTGTTAACCTTCTAGAAATGGCCTCCGCCACCTCCTCCTCCAAATGAACCACCACCAAATGATGCACCTCCACCAAAACCAGAACCACTGGAGTTAGAAGATGAAGCTACTCTATTTGATACTGCGTTGGAGTAAGAGTTATGGATACCATGACTTATTCCAGTATGAAGAGATGAATATAGATACATTCTATTATAATATCCATAGACATAGAAGTCTGGATACATATCTTCTGTTATATTCATATTCTCAAATCTTGTTCTCATGTCACGCTCTAATTTGTCTGCACAACCAAGTACAGTTGCATAAACTAAATATTTTTCCCAAACTATTATTTCTGGTAATTCTTTTTCATCCATTGTGCCAAAGTCTTCCATAAAATGTTTTAAAGCCATCCACTTTTTATAGTGTAGTACTCCTTTTTTACTTCTATACTTTTGCATCATTACAATAATAACAGTTACTATTGAAGGGATAAACGCTATAAAACCTAGTAAGAAATCTGTTTCATATGAAATATTCATTACTGTAATAATACATCCTAGAATACTTACCACTAAAGTAATAACATTTATAGTTGGTGGATTTCTAAAGAAATCTTCTTTATTTGCTTCTGTTTTTATACTATTTATAAAATTATTATATGTATTAAAGAAACTTGTAGTGTTATGCGGATCGCTATAGTTTTTTATCCTTTTTAGAGTAACACCATTTTTATCTCCAATAATAGAAAACAACATTTCTAATACATATTTTTCGGATTCTGTTATATTTTCTTTTGTTTTTTCATCTTGTTTAAATATATAATCGTTTTTATCACTTTCAACACTATCTACAGTTATAACTTTTTTATTTATAAGATTTAGTATTGCCGCACTTAAAGATTTATCAGTTATTTTTTTATCTATTAAGTATTCTACTACTCCTGGAGAATAGTCAGCAGGAAAGTCTCTTAAATAATCTTGATTAAACTCACATTGTTCTAATTCTTTTTTCTTTTTAAATACTAAAACTATCAACACTATTATTGTTATATACCAACCAATTGTTATAAATCTAATAGTATTTTGAATTAGTCTTGCACGTTCTCTTTGTTTATTTGCGATGTCTGCTGCTTTCTTTTCTGTTTCTAAGATATTTGCTTTTCCATCTATATTACTGTGTTTTGTAGAATAAGGAACTAAAGATTTATTAAACATTATTCTAAAAGATATAGCGTTATTTCTTTCTAGATTTTTATATGTTATTTTTGCTGTTTTGTCATCTACTCTTTTTATGTTTCCATCAAGTGGTCCACGTAACCATACACGCATCGACTTATCTTCTTTTGGTAGATTGATGTATGCAATTAATTCTTCTATATTATCATCATAAGAATCTCCTAAAATATTCCATGCTAATTCTGCTACATCATTATGAACAACTGCAACATTATCATAGGTATATTCCATATAAAATGCTCTAGAAGTTGTTGATGGATTAAAGATTTTAAAGTAATATCCATCTTCAGTTTCATTTTGCATAAATAAATTACTTTCTCCAACAGAGTCTATATAAGTTCTAGTATAAGTATTTCCTAATTCTAGATTATTTAAGTTTTTAGGATTAACTTTATTTATGTCTATATCACTAATTTTTATATTACTTATACTATCTGCATTATATATACTACTTCCTTCAAAATCTTCTTTTTTACCAGTAAATTCACTAGCATTTATATTTTTAAAAGAAAGTGTTCTTATTCTTCCATTATATGAAGGAAGAAGTTCTGCTACTTCATATACTTTCATACTTCCATCTTCTAAAATATTAAAATTCAAATATAATTTTTTAGTTTCTCCTTCACTTAAGGCATCTACATTAAATGGAAATAAAAGTATACTAATAAAAATTATTAAAATTATATTTATCTTTTTCATTGTTCTCTCCTAAAAAAACTTGCATAAGCAAGTTTATTCATCAAATGATACTTTTGGTGTTTCTTTTTCAGCTTCGGTTGCTTCAAAGAAAGCTTCTTTAGTAAAATGTGCAATACTTGCAACTATATTTGATGGTATAGTTTCAACTTTGTTGTTATATTTTAATACTGTATCATTATAAAATTGTCTCATAGTAGAAATTTTATCTTCAGTATCTCTTAAATCGTTTTGAAGGGAAACGAAATTTTCATTTGCTTTTAAGTCAGGATAATTTTCTGTAAGCATCATCAAACGACTTAAAGCTTGTGTAAGCTCTCCACTCTTTTTCATTTCTTCTTCTGGAGTTTTTGCAGTAACAAAAGTATTTCTAGCTTTTATAACTTCATCTAAAGTTGTTTTTTCATGTTTTGCATATCCCTTTACTGTTTCAACTAAATTTGGTATTAAATCAGCTCTTCTTTTAAGTTGAACATCTACTTGAGCCCATTGATCTTTAACTCTATTTCTAAGTCCCACAAGTGAGTTATAAGTTGCTACATACCAAAGTATTAAAACAACAACAATTACAATAATTACAATTAACCATATTGGCATAACTATTCCTCCTTTATTAATATTATTATACTATAATTTTTTATTCTTTAAAATAAAATTTTCTTTTTTTGAATAAATATTGTAAAATATATACAGAATAGAATTAGGAGGTTATGAAAATGGGCGTTAGCATAAGAGAACATATAATTAATAATTTTAAGGGAGATGACTATGATTCTTTAAGGAATGCTATAGAGGAATCTATAAAAGAACAAGATGAAATAACTCTTCCTGGAATGGGTGTGTTTTTTGAAATAGTATGGAAGGAAGCAGATGCTGCTTTAAAGAATCAAATACTTGAACTTATTAAACAAAGAGTTGAAAGAGGAACTGATGCTGAATAGTTCCTCTTTTATATTACATAAATTGTTACATGTTTAATTTTTAAAGAATAGTGTCTTGTTATATCTTTTTTTATTTTGTTTTCTAGATTAATAATACTTTTTAGTGATAAGTTATTATCTACATCTATTACTAGATGAAGTCTATAATAAGAACCATATTTTATTAAAAGAATATCTTTATCTTTTAGTTCTTTATATTTAGATAAGAATTTATCTATTTTGTCTATTTCTTTTTTATCAGTTTCACTTTCTCCTATTAATGCAAGTGAATTATGAGTAATTATACCAAGTGCACTTTTTAAGATGATTAATCCAATTATAATAGAACCTATTAAATCAGCATATCCAAGTATAGGTATTTTACTTTCAAATTGTAAAAGTATTGCTATTATAATTACTCCAATACTTGATATGACATCTTGTTTTGATTCTATCGAACCTGTAATTAATAGTTGACTATTAATATCACTTCCCACATCATGCATAATATAAATACAAATTACCTTTAGGATGATACATGCTAGAATGACCCATATAACACTAATTGGTGGGATGAATTTTTCTTTTCCAAAACTGTTTATTATAATAAAGATAGATAATAATAAAAGTATTATTCCTACAAATAAATTAGTTAAGTACTCTACCTTTCCAAAACCAAATGGGTGCTCGCGAGTTGGTCTTTTCTTTGAAATATGACTTCCAACAAGACTTATAACATCTGTTACGAAATCACTAAAAGTATGAAGTCCATCTGCAAAAAGAGAGTTCATACCATAAATTACTCCACATACTACTTTAGCGATTGCTATAACTACATTATTTATCATACTATAAATTAAAGCTTTTGTTTCTTTTTTCATAATGCCCTTCCTATATTAATTTCTTTTATATAAATCATTTAAACTATCTTGATTATTATTTTGTGTACTATTTATATTAGATATTGTTTGTACATTTTCTGTATTATTATTTAAATCTTTACTTCCTTGTATATTACTATTTTGGACTTCTGTATTTTCTTGCATATTAGTATCAATATTATTACTATTATTAGAGTCTATTTTTGGATTTTCATTCTTATTTGAATATATTTTTGTAACCCCATATACTAAAGAAATTAATCCTACTATTATGAAAACAGCACCAATAATAAGTAAAATCATGTAATTTTTACTATTTACCATAATAATATCGTTGGGATTTTTTGGATTGTATTTTATTTTTACTTGTTGATCTTTTACTACTCTAGTAGTACTATAATCGCCATTGTATCTATAAGTATTTTCATTTACCTTATATTCTAAAACAGGTGCATATTCAGTATACTCTTCAATCATTCCTGTATCAGCATTACGATCACTTCTATTACGAGATAATACATCAACTATGGTAGCATTTGCTTCAATATAAGTACTATTTTTCTTATTATAATCTTTTTTTGATGAAAATGAGAAAAACATAATAACTATTCCTATTAATATAATAATAATTCCCATTACAATAGAACTTACTGGTCCACCTTTATAGTATGCTATATTTCTATTGTTATAATAGTTATTTCCAAATCCAAAAGAAAAATTCATAATATCACTCTACTTTCTAATTAAATTATATCATTCAAAAAAAAGGTATTCAATAATAAAATTTTATATTTATATAAATATTGTTATATATTTTATAGGTTGCTTATATTGATCTTATTTAACGTCCAATAAAAATTACTTTTAAAAATATATTTATTTTTCTATTAATTAATGTTAGAATACTTACGTTATAAGAAAAAAGGAGGATATTATGTCTATTAAAATTAGTAATAATTTATTTGATATTGAAACTAAAAATACTTTATATCAAATGAAAGTAGATAAATATAATGTATTAAAACATTTATGGTATGGTAAGAAGACTGATATGGATATGGAGTATTTACAAGATTATCCTGATGTTGGGTTCTCAGGTCAAATATATGATGCTGGATTTGATAAAACATATTCACATGATACTATATTACAGGAATACTCTAGTGTTGGTACAGGAGATTTTAGAATACCTTCTATTATTATAAATCATCATAATGGAACAAACGCAGTTGATTTAAGATATAAAAGTCATAGAGTGTATAAAGGTAAATATTCTATTGATGGTCTTCCTTATGTTTATGATAATGGTGAAGAATGTGAAACTTTAGAAATAACACTTGAAGATAGATTCTTTGATATAGAAGTTATCTTAAAATATGGAGTGTTTTATAATAATGATATTATTACTAGAAGTGTTGTTGTAAGAAATAATACTGATAATGATATAGTAATTGATAAATGCTCTAGTGTGTGTCTTGATATAATGGATTCAAATTATGATATTATTCATTTTCATGGAAGACATGTTAGTGAAAGAAATTTTGAAAGAACACCTTTAGTTCATGGAATACTAGATTTTTCTAATACTCGTGGTACATCTAGTCATCAACAAAATCCAAGTATAATACTTGCAAGTAAAGATTGTGGTGAAGACTTTGGAAATTGTTTTGGTGTTTGTTTAATGTATAGTGGAAGTTTTAAAACTGAAATAGAACTAGATCAATTAAATCAAGTACGTATGGTTATGGGAATTAATCCTTCTTTATTTAGTTGGACTTTAAAAAGTGGTGAAGAGTTCTATGCACCTGATGCTATAATGTCTTTTAGTAGTAATGGATTATCTACTCTATCACATAATTTTCATAAAATAATAAGAAATAATGTTTGTCGTGGTAAGTATAAACTTTCTAATAGACCCATACTTATTAATAACTGGGAGGCAACTTACTTTGATTTTACAGAAGAAAAAATTTATGATATCGCACGTAGTGCATCTAGTTTAGGTGTTGAGATGATGGTTATGGATGATGGATGGTTTGGTAAAAGAAATGGTGAAGAAAGTGGTCTTGGTGACTGGTTTGTAAATAAAGATAAAATACATGGTGGTCTTAAAAATTTAGTTCAAAAAATAAATGATTTAGGTATGAAGTTTGGTATTTGGTTTGAACCAGAGATGATATCTGAGGATAGTGAAATTTATCGTACTCATCCTGATTGGGCAATAAAAATTCCTAATAGAAAACCAATAAGAAGTAGATGTCAATTACTTTTGGATATAACTAGAGAAGAAGTTCGTGATTATTTATATGAGTCTATTAGTAGAATTTTAAAAGATGCTAATATTAGTTATATAAAATGGGATTTTAATCGTAGTATAAATGATTGGTATAGTTATAGTTTAGATGAAAAAACTCAAAAAGAAATGCCTCATCGTTTTGTTCTTGCTTTATACTCTATTCTAGAAAGACTCAATAAAGATTTTCCTGATGTTTTGATTGAAGGCTGCAGTGGTGGTGGCGGAAGATTTGATGCCGGAATGCTTTATTACTGCCCTCAAATTTGGTGTAGTGATAATACTGATGCTTATGAAAGATGTAAGATACAATATGGTACTAGTTTCTTCTACCCTATTTCTACTATGGGTTCTCATGTATCTGCTGTTCCTAATCATCAAACAGGAAGAATAACTTCACTTGATGCTCGTGCAACTGTTGCGATGAGTGGTTCGTTTGGATATGAACTAGATCTTAATACTTTAACAGAAGATGAAAAAAATGAAGTATCTAGACAAATAAAAGAATTCAAAAAATATAATCATTTAATACATAATGGAGAATATTTTAGACTAAGTAATCCTAATACAGATAATTATTCAATTTGGGAATTTATAAATAGTGATGAAATACTAGTACAAGGATTAATATTTAGAACTGAACCTAATTCTTTAAGATATAATATAAAATTAAAGGGACTTGATAAAGATTCTAATTATAAACTTGATAATAGTGATATTATTTATACAGGAGAATCTTTAATGAATGGAGGAATACTTCTTCCTAAATCAACTGGAGATTATTTTCCAATAAATTTACATTTTAGAAAAATAAAAAGAGATTAAACTATATTTAACTCTTTTTATTTTTTAAACTTTTACTTTATTTACTTTTTCTTTTATAGCACCTCGTTCACATCTGTTACCCCAAGAATCAATTAATTTTCCATCTTTATATACACAGATTATTTCACAATGATTGGCACATCCATTACAATCTACTCCCTTTGTTGTGAATTCTACATCAGATACTGAGAAAGTAAATTTCTTTTCTTTTTTAGATTTACGTGCAAGAATAGCAACACCAATTGCACCCATTAAATGAGAATTAGGATCAACTGTTACAGCAGTTTCACATGCATCTTCAAAAGCTTTAATAACTCCAACATTTTTACTTACTCCACCTTGGAATACTATTGGTGGTACGATTCTTTTACCTTTACTTACATTATTTAAATAATTAGTAACGACTGCTTTACAAAGTCCTGCAACTATATCTTCTTTTTTATGTCCCATTTGTGCCTTATGAACTAAATCACTTTCGGCAAAAACTGTACAACGTGCTGCGATGTTGGTTGGATTTTTACTTGTTAGCGCAAGTGGTCCAAAATCTTCTACTTCCATACCAAGACGTTTTGCTTGACTTGATAAGAAAGACCCTGTTCCTGCAGCACAAAGTGTATTCATTGCATAATCAACTACTATCCCATCATCTACTAAGATAATTTTAGAATCTTGTCCTCCTATTTCAAATATTGTTCTAACGTCAGGATAAAATGTTGTAGTACCTACAGCATGAGCAGTAATTTCATTTTTTACAACAACAGCATCTAATACAACACCAATTAGTTTTCTTGCTGAACCAGTTGTACCTACCGCAACTATTTCATATCTATCTTTATCAACTTGTTTTTCTAAAGC
>CANQUW010000113.1 GCA_947627145.1 uncultured Bacilli bacterium | reverse complement strand
CATGTTCATACATGAAAAGATGCTTTAGAAGTTTGTCCAGTATGTGCTCATAAACAAAGCTTTATGGAAGTACGTAGTGAAAACTATAAGTGATATTTAAAGACAAGTAGGTAGTTCTATTTGTCTTTTTAATAATATATGTTAATAATATATTGACATTTTGTTAATCTTGTAATATATTAGTTGTTAGAAGACGTACCGATTAAATCGACGGTAGATTCATCTACTTTGCCGATCGCGGGCGTCTTTTTTATACTTGTGATATCATATAAGGTTCTATTGTTGTTGTTGTTTATACCTATATTTATAATACCTCTAAAGTATTCATTATTGATTTTAAATATAGTTTCATAATATTCCCATCCGTTTTTTGCAAATGAATAATTCTTTTTATCTTTTTCGCTTTTAATTTTTTTTAATATTTTAATTGACATAGTATTCCTCCCCCTGTGTAATTATTTTGGAGATATTTTCTCCCCTCAATTATATTATAGTAAGTTTTTTGATTTCTTTCGGTGTAAATTTTTAGCAATTTCTCTTGACAAGTGCTAAAAGGTGTCATATAATATAATCAGCACTCATAAATTAGTAGTGCTAAAGAAGTGGAGGTTGTATTTATGTTAACTGATAGACAGAATAAGATTCTTAAGTTAATAGTAGAACATTATATAAAACTTGCGAAACCTGTTAGTTCTAATTTAATTTGTAAAAAATTAAAATGTTCTAGTGCAACAGTTCGTAGTGAGATGGCAACCTTAGAGGAAAAGAAATTACTTGAAAAAACTCATACATCATCTGGTAGAATTCCATCAGAAGAAGGATATAGATATTATGTTGATAATTTGATGGAACTTAAGAAGATGAATGCTGAAGATATGTTAAAATTACAGATAATATTTAAAAATCAAGAGATGGTTTTATCTGATTGTATTAACAAAAGTTTACAAGTTATATCTGATATGACTAGTTATGCAACAGTTGTTCTTGGGTCATCTTCGCATGAGAACTTACTTAAAAAAATTGAAGTAGTTCCTATTGCGGGAGATAGCATGATAGTTATTGTTGTTACTGATAAAGGTCATGTAGAACATAAGACACTTGAGCTTAAAGATGTTTCTAGTAAAGATATATCTAAGACGGTATCACTTATTAATAATTTAATTGTTGGTACACCAATTGATGAAGTTTCTACTAAACTTGAATATGATATTAAACCGATAATTGGCAAGTATGTAGAACAACATGAACAAATTTATAATGCTTTCTATAATGTCTTTTCTGAAGTTTCAGAACCTGATGTCAATATAGTTGGTAAAAATAAATTTTTATCTCAACCAGAATTTAGTAGTGTTGATAAGATTAAGAGTTTATTTAATAAATTTGAAGATAATGATATTGTTAATGAGATATCAGCTGATGCTGATAATAATATAAATATTTATATCGGTAGTGAGAATAATATTGATTCTGATGTTACTGTTATAAAGACTAAGTTTAAGACTGGAGCAGAAGAAGGAACAATTGCGATTATTGGACCTAAACGTATGGAATATGAACGTGTTGTTTCTATGCTTGAGTACTTAAAGGAAAATATTGAAAGGTGATGAGGATGGAAGAAAATAAAGAAAAAGTAGAAGAGACTTTAGACGAAGTAAAAGAAGAAGTAATAAAAGAAGATAAAAAATGTTGTTGCGATGAAAAAAAAGAATGTAAAAAACATAAAAAGAATAAATACAAAGAGAAGATAAGTGAGTTAGAAAAACAAGTTAGTGAGCTTACTGAAAAAGTTAAGTATTCACAGGCTGAGCTTATTAACTATCGTAAAAGAAAAGATGATGAAATTACAAATTTTAAAAAATATTGTAATCAAGATATTATTTTGGATTTAATTGAGATAGTTGATAATTTTGAAAGAGCAATTAACTTAGATGATGATAATTTAAGTGATGAACTTTCTAAATTCCTTAGTGGATTTAAAATGATGTATGCAAGACTTGTTGAAATACTTAAAAGTTATGGAGTAGAAGAAATCTCACGTGTTGGGGAAGTATTTGATCCAAACTTGGAGCAAGCATTAATGACAGATAGTGTTTCTGATATGGATGATGATGTTGTTATTGATGTAATGCTTAAGGGTTATAAATTAAAAGACAGGGTTATAAGACCCGCTAGTGTTAAAATAAATAAGAAAAAAGAAGGAGACGATAATAATGAGTAAAATAATAGGAATTGATTTAGGTACAACAAATAGTTGTGTATCTGTTTTGGAAGCTGGGAGCGCAAAAGTAATCCCAAACCCTGAAGGAGGACGTACAACTCCATCAGTTGTAGCATTTAAAAATGGAGAAAGAATAGTAGGAGATGCTGCTAAGCGTCAAGCTATTACTAATCCAAATACTATTTCATCAATTAAGAGATTAATTGGTACAAGTGAAAAAGTTGAAGCAGAAGGTAAGAAATATACACCAGAAGAAATTGAAGCTATGATACTTTCTTATATGAAAGATTATGCTGAAGATTATTTAGGAGAAAAAGTTACTAAAGCTGTTATTACAGTTCCAGCATACTTTAATGATTCTCAAAGACAAGCAACTAAAAATGCAGGTAAGATTGCAGGGTTAGATGTTGAACGTATTATAAACGAACCAACTGCAGCATCTCTTGCTTATGGACTTGAAAAAGAAGAAGGACAAACAATCTTAGTTTACGATTTAGGTGGAGGAACATTTGATGTTTCAATACTTGAACTAGGGGATGGTGTATTTGAAGTTAAATCTACTAGTGGTAATAATAAACTTGGTGGAGATGACTTTGACCAAAGAATTATTGATTATTTAGTTGAAAACTTTAAGAAAGAAAATGGTGTTGATTTATCTAAAGATAAGATGGCAATGCAAAGACTTAAAGAAGTTGCAGAAAAAGCTAAGAAAGATTTAAGTGGAGTTACTACTACTCAAATTTCTGCACCATTCATTACTCAAGGAGCAGATGGTGGACCACTTCACTTAGATGTTAGTTTGACACGTGCTAAGTTCGAAGATTTAATCCGTGATTTAGTGGACTCTACAGTTGAACCAGTTAGAAAAGCTTTAAAGGATGCTAAACTTTCTAAGAGTGATATTGATAAAGTAATATTTGTTGGTGGTTCTACTCGTATTCCAATGGTATATGATTTAATTAGTAAAGAGTTAGGACAAGAACCAAGTAAGGAAGTTAACCCTGATGAAGTTGTTTCTATGGGTGCTGCTATTCAAGGTGGAGTTTTAACTGGAGATGTTAATGATATAGTTTTACTTGATGTTACACCACTTTCACTTGGAATTGAAACTTTAGGTGGAGTATGTACTGTATTAATACCAAGAAATACTACTATTCCAACTAGTAAGAGCGAAGTGTTCTCAACTGCTGCTGATAATCAACCTGCAGTTGATGTACATGTATTACAAGGTGAAAGACCAATGGCTGCTGATAACAAAACACTTGGACGTTTCCAACTTGGAAATATCCCACCTGCACCTCGTGGAGTTCCTCAAATTGAAGTTAAATTTGATATAGATGCTAATGGTATTGTTAATGTTACTGCAAAAGACCTTGGAACTAACAAAGAACAATCAATTACAATTACTGCAAGTACAAACCTTTCTGATGATGAAATTGAAAGAATGAAGAAAGAAGCAGAAGAAAATAAAGAAAAAGATAATAAACGTAAAGAAGAAGCAGATGCAAGAAATGAAGCTGAACAATTGGTATTCCAAACTGAAAAATCTATTAAAGATTTAGGAGATAAAGTTGATGACAATGAGAAAAAAGAAGTAGAAGGATTAGTTGATGACTTAAAGAAAGCTCTTGAAGGAGACGACATAGAAGAAATTAAAGCTAAAAAAGATGCTTTAAGTGAAAAAGCTATGGGACTTGCTGCTAAAGTTTATGAAAATATAAATAAAGAAAGAGCAGAAGCTTCTAATAATACAGATAATGCTACTTCTGATAACAAAGAAGATAATGTTCAAGATGCAGAATATGAAGAAAAATAAGATGTAAGTTCTAGGTAACTAGAACTTTATCTTTAGTTATATTGTATTAATTGTAAAGGAGAAAATAATGGATAAACAAAAACTACGTAGTGAAATAGATGAGAAGTATAAGTGGGATTTAACAAGAATTTATAAAACAGAAGAAGATTTTGATAATGATTATAAGAAGTTATTAGAATTAGTACCTAAAATAGATGATTATAAAGGTAAGTTATTTAAAGATTCAAATACTTTAGAAGAATATTTACATCTATCAGAAGAGATGAGTAAATTATTAAATAAATTATATCTTTATGCACATTTAAAAAGTGATGAAGATGTTAGTAATGTAAAATATCAAAAATTATCTAGTCAGATAATGGATGTTATGTATGATATAAATAATAGAAGTTCTTTTATAGATGCAGAGTTCTTTAATGAAGATTTTGAACGTATCTTAGAAATGCTTAATGAAAATGATTTTTTAAGAAATTTTAAAAAACATTTTGAAAATATGAACAGATATAGAGAACATTATTTAGATGAAGATAAAGAAAGAATAGTTGCAACATTCTCTAAAGCGTTGGATGCTACTGATGATATATTTAATGTACTTGATAATTCTGAATTGAAGTTTGATCCTATAAAAGATGAAAATGGTAATTTAGTAGAAATTACTGAAGCTAATTATTCACTTTATCTTAAAAGTAAAGATAGACGTGTAAGACGTGATGCATTTAAATCTCTATATAATACTTATGGTAATTTTAAAAATACTATATCATCTATTTATATGGGAAATGTAGATAGTAATATGGCACTTTCTAAAGTATATAATTTTAATAGTAAAAGAGAACAACATTTATTTTCAGATAATATAAATATAGAAGTTTATGATAATTTACTTAAAGAAGTAGAAAAAGGTCTTCCTTATTTATATGATTATTATAAATTCAAAAAAGATGCTTTAGGTTTAGATGAATTTCATTTATATGATACTTATGTTAATATAGTAGATGATGTTAAAGATAATTTTACATTTGAAGAAGCAAGAGATAAAGTACTTGAAATTATTAAACCTTTAGGTGAAAATTATGTTAAGGATGCTTCTAATATATTTAATAATAGACTTATAGATGTTATGCCTAGTCTAGGTAAGAGAGGTGGAGGTTATTCATCTTCTACTTATGATACAGAACCATATATTCTTCTTAATTTTAATGGAGAATATAATGATGTTTCTACTATGGCACATGAGTTAGGACATTCTATGCATAGTGTTTATTCATGCCGTAATAATTTAAGACAATATGCTGATTATTCTATTTTTGTTGCAGAGATAGCATCAACAGTTAATGAATTATTACTTGCTTTATATAATATTAAAAATAGTAATGATAAGTATGAAAAGTTATCTATTATGAATAAACTTTTAGATAATTATAAAGCAACTATTTATCGTCAAAGTATGTTTGCGGAGTTTGAGGCAGGTGTATATAAAAGACGTGAAGCAGGAGAAAATCTTACTAATGAAGATTTATGCAATTACTATTTAGAACTTAATCGTAAATATTTTGGTGATAGTGTAGTAATTGATGAAGAAATAAAATATGAATGGGAGAGAATTCCACATTTCTATACACCATTTTATGTATATCAGTATGCTACTAGTATGAGTGCATCTGTTGTTATCGCTAATAAAATATTTGAAGGAGATACTGAGTTTAGAGATAAATACCTTAAATTTTTAAGTTTAGGTGGAAGTGAATTTCCACTTGATGAGGTCTTAACTTTAGGTATTGATATGAAAGATGGTAGTGTAGTGCGTGAGGCATTAAATTCATTTAATAAGCTACTTAGTGAGTTTAAAGATTTATATAGAGAAGTATATAAATAGAGGGGAAGTGAAGTAAATGAATAAAAAAGATTATTATGATGTGCTTGGTGTTAAGAAAGACGCAAGTGATGCTGAGATTAAAAGTGCATTTAGAAAAATGGCTAAAAAGTATCATCCGGATTTAAATAAAGATAATAAAGATGCTGAAGAGAAATTTAAAGAAATACAAGAAGCTTATTCTGTTCTTTCTGATAAACAGAAGAGAAGTCAATATGATAGATTTGGTCATGCTGGTGTTTCTGGCAATGGTCCTTCATCTGGATTTGGTGGAGGTTTCTCTGGATTTTCAGGTTTTGACGGAGTTGATATAGATTTAGATGATATCATCGATAGTGTATTCGGTGGTGGAAGAGGTGGATTTACTTCCGGATTTGGTGGAGGTAGAAGCCGTAATTCTAAAAGACGTGGGGATGATTTGTTAATTAGAGTTGCCTTAGACTTTATGGAAGCATGCCATGGATGTGAGAAAGATTTTGATTTAGATGTAGTTGAAGATTGTAGTGAGTGTAAAGGTAAAGGTGGCTTTGATGAAGTAACTTGTAGTAAGTGTCATGGA
>CANQUW010000112.1 GCA_947627145.1 uncultured Bacilli bacterium | reverse complement strand
TAAACAATGGTTTGTTAAGATGAGACCTCTTGCGGATAGAGTTTTAGAAAATCAAAAGAATAAAGATACTAAAGTTAATTTTATACCTGAACGTTATGAAAAAACTATGAACCATTGGATGGAAATTACTTATGATTGGTGTATTTCTCGTCAACTTTGGTGGGGGCATAGAATTCCTGTTTGGTATAAGGGAGACGAAGTATATTGTGGAGAAGAAGAGCCTGAAGGAGACGGTTGGGTACGTGATCCTGATGTACTTGATACTTGGTTCTCATCTGCGTTGTGGCCATTTTCAACTTTAGGTTGGCCTGAAGATACTGAAGACTTTAAGAGATATTATCCTAATAATGTACTTGTTACAGGTTATGATATTATTCCTTTTTGGGTTAATCGTATGACATTCCAAGGATTAGAGTTTACTGGTAAACGTCCTTTTAAAGATTGTTTAATTCATGGACTTATTCGTGATAAAGAAGGTCGTAAGATGAGTAAGTCTTTAGGTAATGGAGTAGACCCTATGGATGTTATTGATGAGTATGGTGCTGATGCCCTACGTTATTTCTTAACAACTAATAGTGCACCAGGTATGGATTTAAGATATGATTCTGAAAAGGTTAAATCTACTTGGAACTTTATTAATAAACTTTGGAATGCATCACGTTTTGTACTTATGAAGTTAGAAAATTTTAGTGATGTTGAAATTGATAAGGATGAACTTACACTTGCGGATAAATGGATTCTTACAAAGAGAAATTATTTAGTAAGAGATGTTATAAAACATATGGATCAATATGATTTTCATATAGTTGGAAATAATTTATATCAATTTATTTGGGAAGACTTTTGTGATTCATATATTGAACTTACTAAAGGAGAAGTTAGTAATACTACTAAAACAATATTACTTGATGTACTTACTACTATAATTAAACTTTTACATCCTTTTATGCCTTATGTTACAGAAGAAATATATCAAATGTTACCTGTAAAAGATAATGATTCTATTATGGTTAGTTTATATCCTAAGGTAGAAGAAGAGTATATATTTGATGAAGATATGAAAAAATGTGAGAAGGTACTTACTGATATACGTGAAATTAGAAATTTGAAAGCTTTAAATAAAGTAAGTCGTGATGCATTAGTATCTATAAAAGTAGATGATGATATAAAAGATATGTATTTAAGTCAATTAAAAATTACTGAAAGCAAGTTACCAGATGATTTAGATAAATATCAACAAGTAAATTATGAATCTACTTTAGTTAATATTACTTATTATATAGAGAATGTTATTGATAGAGAGCATTTAGAAGAAGAAAAAGAAAAATTACTTAAGTCTATTGAAAGAAGACGTGGATTACTTTCTAATGAAAATTATGTTAATAAGGCTCCTGCTAATATAGTAGAAAAAGACCGTGAAAAGTTAAAGGAAGAGGAAGAAAAATTAGAATATATAGAAAAGGAACTTAATAAATAAAAATTTAAAAACTGTGAAGTTGAGGAGTATATATATGTTTATTTAAAGAGAGTATAGGTGTGGTGTGACTATATAATAAACTTTATAGAAGGTAGCAACTGAGTTTTATTTCTGAAATTAAGTAGGAGATAATGTGTGTCTGCATTAAAGACTTGAGATAGTATATTATACTATAAATTAAGGTGGTAACACGGCTTTTCGTCCTTAGATGAGAAGTCGTTTTTATTTTAGAAAGGGTGATATTATGTTAGATAAGAAATATATAGCAAAAGAAAAAGAAAATAAATGGCTTAATTATTGGAAAGATAATAACATTTATGAGTTTAAAAGAGATAATAGAGAAGTATATTCTATAGATACTCCTCCTCCAACTGTTAGTGGTAAGATTCATATAGGTCATATTTTTTCTTATTCACAGGCAGAGATGATTGCGAGATATAAAAGAATTAGAGGATATAATGTTTTTTATCCATTTGGTTTTGATGATAATGGACTTCCTAGTGAGAGACTTGTTGAAAAAGAACAAGGTATGAAAGCAGCGGATATTGGAAGGGAAAAGTTTTCTTCTTTATGTTATAAGACAACTGATAAATATGAAAAAGAGTTTAAAGAACTTTTTAGTAGATTAGGTGTTAGCTGTGATTGGAGTCATGCTTATAAAACTGTTAGTCCTGAAACTATTAAAATTAGTCAGAAGTCATTTTTGGATTTAGTAAAAAAGAAAAAGTGTTATCATAAGGAAAGTCCTGCTTTATGGTGTAGTGAGTGTTTAACTTCAATTGCCCAAGCAGAACTTGAAACTAAAACTGTAAAAACTACTTTTAATTATATAAAATTTAAGACAGTTGAAGATGGAGAAGAATTTGTGATTGCTACAACAAGGCCTGAACTTTTACCTGCTATTGTATGTGTTTTTGTAAATCCAGATGATGAAAGAATAAAACATTTAATTGGAAAGAATGCTCATATACCTGTTATAGATATAGATGTTCCAATTATGGCAGATGACAAGGTTGCTATTGATAAAGGTACTGGTGTTGTTATGTGCTGTACTTTTGGAGATCAAACAGATATTGAATGGTGGAA
>CANQUW010000111.1 GCA_947627145.1 uncultured Bacilli bacterium | reverse complement strand
AAAGGGTATTGGTTCTATTGATTATCTTGGTGATATATTACAAAATGGTAGTGTTTCTAAAGAATATTTGGGTGCTGATGCTTTAAGTGATAGAACTCCACTTGATACTGATTTATCAATGATTACTTCTTCTTTTGGAACAATAGAAGAAAAAATGAAGACTACTGCGGCAAATGGATATGGTCCTATATGGCTTGTTATGAAAAATGATGATAGATTTTTGAAAACACGAGATGAATTTACTGAGTATGATTTTAAAGTTAAGGATTTTAATAAATTGGAACTTTTTTATACGGGAGTATTAGGGGAAGGTCATTATGGTATTCGTACTGGTTTTGCATCTAGTGATATTGATTATATTGTAACAGATAAAGTAGATGATAGAATTGGATTTGAGATTGCTTTGAATGGATTTTATATTCCTGTTGTAAATAAAGAGGGTAAGATTATTTTTAGTCCCGATGACTATGATAAAATACGAGAAAAAATGAATGGATTATCTTATTACAATAGTAAAAGTGATTTTGAATTTTCTTCTAATTTATCTACTCCAGAAATAGAAGAAATAGCATCTAAAATAAGTGAGAGTAATATGGAAACTAGGGTTAAAGCTAAAAAAATAGAAACTGTTTTAGAAAATGCTCTTAGTGAAATTGGATTAAAACTTAAAACAGAAATAGATGGGGACTTAAGTGAAGGTTATGTTGAACTTATTGATACTGGTTCTACTGGTAGAGGTACTAATAATATAGGTACTGGTGACTTTGACTTTATGATGAGAGTTGATAAAAATTTAATTAATGATTCAGATAAGATGAAAAATTTAAAAAATGTATTATTAAAAAATTTAAATAAAGAAAATTCTACAGAGATAACAAGGACAGGAGATTTTAGACTTAAAGAAGTCCAAGTTGATGATATAGTAGTAGATCTAGATATTACTTTTGAACAAAAAACTGATTCAATTAATTATTCTACTGATATGGCCTTAAAAGATAAACTTGATTCTATAAAGATTCAAGATATTGAAAAATATAATTATGTGGTTAGTAATATTATTCTTGCTAAGGAAGTATTAAAAGAAGGTGGAGTTTATAAACCTAATAGAGGTAATAATCCACAAGGTGGACTTGGTGGAGTTGGAGTTGAGAATTGGATTTTACAAAATGGTGGTAGTTTCATTGATGCTGCACATAATTTTTTAGAAGCTGCAGAAGATAAAAATTTCTCGGAGTTTAAAGATAATTATAAAGTATGGGATTTTGGTGAAAATTATCTTGCTTCTAGAAAAGGATTATACCCACATGATAATTTTGTAGAATGTAATATGAGTGAAAATGGATATGAGACTATGAAGAATGTTTTGAAAAATTATTTAAATACTTATAACGATATAGAAAATAAAGGGATGAGAATATGATGATTGGAAAATTTGATTCAATTATATTTGACTTGGATGGTACACTTTGGGATACAAAAGAGGTTACTTTAAGATTTATAAATACTTTTATTGAAGAACATGACGAGTTAGAAAAAATCGATATGAAAGTAGTAGAAGACGGTATGGGTAAAACTTTAGATGAGACTTCTATAATGTATTTTAAAAATGTAGATAGTAAGACTGCGATAGAATATACAAGAAAAGTTTTTGAAAACATAAATGAATATTTATATTATTGTGGTGGTAATGTTTATTTAGGAGTAGTTGATACTATTAAGAAATTATCTTTAAAATATAAATTATATATAGTTAGTAATAATACAGATAAATATATAGAAGCATTTCTACATAGTAATAATTTAGGTAAATATTTTAGTGGTTATTTAGGTAATGATGGAGATAGTACTAAAGCGGAAAAGATTAAAGAGATAATTGATAATTATAATATTTCTAATCCTATATATGTTGGAGATACATCTAAAGATAAAAAAGCATCTAGTTCTTGTTTGATTCCTTTTGTATGGGCTTCATATGGTTTTGGTAGTGATGTAGATTGTAATTATAAGATTGATAGTATAGATAAACTTTTGGATTTATGATTTATGTGTTATAATATAATATATTAAAAAGGAGATGAGTTTCATGAAATATGATGTTTGTGTATTTGGAGGGTGTTCGATAGATCAGACTTTTTATCAGAATCCTGATGGTAGTTATCCAGAACAGCCTAATGAAGTAGCGCCAGGTGGTAAGGGTGCTAATCAAGCTGTTGCTGCGGCACGTGCTGGGGCTAAAACTACTATTATTACTAAAGTTGGGAAAGATAGTATAGGTAGAAAGATTATTACTAATTTCCAAATGAATGGTGTTGATATTAGTAATATAGAAATGATAGATGGACTTCAAAATGATTATGCTAATATCAAAGTTAATATTAAAGATAAAGATAATGATATAGAAAGATTTAGTGGTGCTATTGATAGTTTGACACCTGATATGATAGATAAATATAGTGATGTGTTACTTAATTCTAAAATTATTGTATGTCAATTAAAATGTCCTAAAGAAACTACTGAGGCGTTAATAGAGTTTTGTCATAAGAATAATAAAATACTTGTTCTTAC
>CANQUW010000110.1 GCA_947627145.1 uncultured Bacilli bacterium | reverse complement strand
GTTTATAAATTTTCTTTCTTTGTTTTTTAAAATCTTCTTTATTTTCTTTTTTCTTTTTACTTCTTTTTGTAAATTTCTCTTCATTTTTAGTATTATCTAAATCAATATTAGTTCCTTCAGCAAGAGACATAACATGATCAAATTCTTCGTCATCATAGTTATCTTCCTCTTCACTTTCTTCTTGTGTATCTTCTACAGTACTGTTTTGAACTTCATTATCTAATAAGATAATATCTTCTTCTCCTAGTTCGGTATTCTCATCTTGAAAATCAATTCCTAATTTTTCGCATAACTTCATTATATCCTCTGGTGTCATATTTACATCTTCTGCGTATTCTTTGACATTCATCATAATATTTCACCTCACTTTAATTTTTTTCTGTTAGAATTTTTTCTATTTCTTCATACACTTCCTCTGGCACAACCACTTCTAATCTTTTATCTAATATTTTATTCTTACGAGCTTTATTTAGAACCTCTAAGTCACGTTTTATGTAGACTCCTCTACCATTTAATTTTCCAGTTTCGTCTACTTTTACACCTAATTCTTTATTTCTTACAATTCTAAGTAAATCTCTTTTTTCACATTTTTCTTTTGTTACTGCACAAGTGCGCATAGGTATTTTTCTTGTTTTCATAAATACCTCCTAATCTCTTGATACTATATTAATTCCAGCTTCACGTGCTTGCTCGGATGTTTTAATATCAATCTTATAATGAGTAAGACGACTAGCAAGACTCCATCAGCAATTACTAAAGCTTCTTTTTTCTTCTCATCTAAAATCATAACTGTTAATTCTTTCGCAGGACTTAAAGCATTTTCAATAAATCTTGCTGGATCTTTATCATATTTTACAATATCTATTTTTTCTCCATGTAACTCTTCTATTATTCTTCCAATTCTTGAACCTTTTTCTCCAATACATGCTCCTACTGGATCTACATTTGGATTAGTTGATTCAATTGCAACTTTACTTCTTACACCAGGAATTCTTGAAACACCATGAAGTAGAACTGTTCCGTCAGAAAGTTCTGGGATTTCTAGTTCAAATAATCTTTTTACGAAGTTATAATGACTTCTACTTAAAAGTACAAGTAATGTTTTTCCATTATTATCAACTTTACTTACATATACTTTTATTTGACTTCCCATTTCAATCTTTTCACCAGGTATTATATCTCTTTTAGGTAAAATACCATTAGTTCTTCCTAAATCAATAAAATAGTTATCTGTATCTTCTAGAGCAACTGTTCCAATTAGAAGTTCATCTTGTTTATCTCCAAAGTCAGAAAGGATACTATTTCTTTCTGCTTCACGTACTTTTTGGATAATTACTTGTTTAGCAGTGGATGCCGCAACACGTCCGAAGTCTCCAGGAGTTACTTCTGTATCAATTGTATCTCCTACATTTAATGATTTATCTTGTTTTCTAGCATCACTTAATTTGATTTGTGTTTCAGGATTAAAGATAACTGGCTTAATCTCATTACCTTCTTCATCATACTCCTTAATATCTGGATACTTTTCTAAAATATCATCTGGTACTACTGTTAGATAAGAATAAACCTTGATATCTCCTGTTTCACGATTAATAAAAACTTTAACATTAGTTTTTGATTTAAAATTTTTCTTATAAGCTGAAGTTAGCGCAAGTTCCATAGCATCAAACACTACATCAGCATCAATATTTTTTTCTTTAACAATATTATCTACTGCACTTAAGAATTCTTTACTATTCATAATTTTCTCCTCCTTTACTTTTAGCATAAACATCTAGTTCATCAAAATCAACACTAACAATATTTTCATTATCAATAACGTCATTGATAACACGTGATATTTCAGTAATTTTATCTAGATCAATAACTTCATTACTATCAATAACGATATTTAATATAGGTCTATTTTCTACATTTTCAATATAAGCATCATCTACGAAAGCATTAAAACTTTCTATTTTAGGATTAATAGACTTTTTTATATCTTCTTTCATCATACCCTCCTTTTTTTCAAAACAAAGAGCGGGTCTTTTCTCCCACTCCTTTCATGTAAAATGATTATATCATATTTTTTACAAATTCACAAACTTTATTACTAAAAATCTTAAAAAAGTGATATAATCTTTAATAGGTGGTGTTTTATGGAGAATACAAAAAAAATATTAAATAATAATATATTTAAATTTATAATAGTATGTTTAGTATTTTATTATGGTAGATATACTCAGTATATTTTAATATATTTATTTAATTTAAAGAAAAGAACAATAACTACATCTTTACTACTAAGTTTATTTTCTAATACTTTAGAACTTATATTCTTTTTATGGTTTTTTAGAAAAGATTTGAAAGTGGATTTTTCTAAGTTTAAGAAAAATTTAAAATCTAATTTAGATATTGGTTTTAAATATTGGATTATAGGAGTATTACTTATGTATTTTTCAAATATACTTATTACATCTATTTTTCATAATTTAAGTTCTCAGAATGAGACAATGGTCCAAAATATGATTAACTCTATGCCTTGGATTATGTTTATAAATACTGCATTTATTGGTCCTTTTATAGAAGAAATGGTATTTAGACGAGGTTTTAGACTTATTATTAAAAATAAATGGGCTTTTGTTTTAATAAGTGGATTTGTTTTTGGT
>CANQUW010000109.1 GCA_947627145.1 uncultured Bacilli bacterium | reverse complement strand
ATAGATGATGCTTATAACTCTAATCCTGTGGGTGCTAAAAGTGCAGTTGAAGTACTTGGTATGATGCCTGGTAAAAAAGTAGTTGTTACTCCTGGTATGATTGAACTTGGTAGTAAAGAATCATATTATAATAAAGAATTTGGTAAACAAATAGCAGAAGTTGCTGATTATGTTGTATTAATTGGAGAGAATCATACTAAACCAATTTATAAAGGACTTATAGAAAAAGGATTTAAAAAAGATAAAATTATAGTTTATAATGATGTAAGAGATGCTTATACATTTATTAGTACATTAATTGGTAAAGAAGATGTATATGCTTTATTTGAAAATGATTTACCAGATACTTATAGCGAGAATTAATTCTTGCTTTTTCTTTACAATTATATTTTAACTGTGTTATTATATAGATACTTTGGGGGCGTATTATGAATATAAGAGATTTTTTAATAGAAGCTAGAGATAATGATAGATGGAAAGATTTAGATAAAAATAGTTTATATGATATAGGTTTGTTAGCTTTAGAATATTACTTTGATACTTCAGAACTTATTATACCTGATAATTATTATATTAAATTTGGAGAAAATGCTAATGCCATTATGAAAAAGTATAAATTTAGATGTTTACCACTTGAGTTCTTATTGCTTTTTGACTTTTATAAAGATATAGATGGTTATGGCTCTTATGGTTATCATAAACTTATTATTATGAATAAAATCAAAGAAAAAGAAACTGTAATTCAAGATGTTGATTTATGGAGAAAGGTTGCGTTTTTAGATGTTATAGATAAAAATAATAAATTTGAAATTTTAGATTTGTTATTAGAAAAAGGATATGTTTCAATATTTTTTAGTGATTTATTTGATTATGATAAATATGAAAAAAATCAATATGTGGATAATGTGTATGACATGGAAAATCTACCTAAAATAAAAGACTTTAACTTTAATTTTTATGAATATCCAAAAAATAATATTGATAAAATAGAGAAAGCTATTAGAAGTGGAGTTAGGATAAAAAAAGTTGATTTTGCTCCTAGTGAATTATTATATGATGATAGAATACTTTCTGCTTTAGTAGATACAGGACAAATAGATTCAATGGTTGAAGATAATAGATATGATAATATAAAAAATTATTCTTTAAAGAAAACAAAAATAGATAAAACTCTTAAATTACATAGATTTGTTCCTCTTATTATTAAAAATTTAGAAGAAGTTAATTATGATTATAAAGATTTTGATATAAACAGAATGAAAAACTTTGTAATTGATGAAGATTTTGAACTTATTTCAAATGCTTATTTAAAATATAAGGAAGATATTAAAAATATTAGATTTATACCTGAAGAAGAAAATAAAAAAGATGAAGATAAAAATATAGAAGAGCTTAATGGTAGAGATTTAATTATTAATATGTTAAATGAAGGTATAGTAACAGAAGATGATTTATTGGAAATTATAGTAGATTATAGAAGAACAGATAATAAAGTAAAAAAATTAAAAAAATCTTAAAATTGCATATTTTGCAATTTTTTACTTTTAAAATTATATTTTTATATATAATTGTAAGAGTAATTATTAATTTTTAGTATTAAAATCAAGTGAATTTGTGTAAAGTGTAATAAAAAACAATTTGACAATATTAAAAATATTGTGTATAAATGAATACGAGGAGATGATACTGTAATGAAAAACTTGGTGATTGTGGAAAGTCCTTCTAAAAGTAAAACAATTGAAAAGTATTTAGGTAAAGATTTTAAAGTAGTATCTTCAAAAGGACATATTAGAGATTTAGCAACTACAGGAAAATATGGACTTGGAGTAGATGTTGAAGATGGTTTTAAACCTGAATATAAAACTATTAAAGGTAAAGGAAATATAGTTCGTGAATTAAAGAAAGATGTTAAAGATAGTGATATAGTATATTTGGCAAGCGACCCTGATCGTGAGGGGGAAGCTATTGCGTGGCATTTAAAAGAAGCTTTAAAGATAGATGATGATAAATATAAACGTATATTATTTCATGAAATTACTAAAGATAAAGTTTTGGATGCTATTAATAATCCTACAGTAATAGATGATAATTTAGTTAGAAGTCAAGAGACTAGAAGAATACTTGATAGGATTATTGGATTTAGACTTTCTAAACTTTTACAAAATAAAATAGGTGCTAAAAGCGCAGGTAGAGTACAAAGTGTTGCTTTAAAACTTATAGTAGATAGAGAACGTGAAATAGAAGCATTTGTTCCAGAAGAATATTGGAAGATAGTTGCTAACTTTGAAGATTTTAGTGCGGAGTTATTTAAATATAAAAATGAAGATATAGAGTTACACTCGGAAGATGATACTAAAAAAGTAATGGATGCTATAGGGGAAGATTATAAAATAGAAAGTGTTGATAAGAAAGAAAAGAAAAAGAAAAGTAAATTTCCTTTTATTACTTCTACATTACAACAAGAAGCATCTAATAAACTTGGATTTAGTGCTAGACGTACTATGTCTGTTGCACAAAAGTTATATGAAGGTATTGATATAGATAGTGAACGTGTAGGTTTAATTACTTATATGAGAACAGACTCTGTTCGTTTATCAGATGAATTTACAAAACCAGCTTTTGCATATATTGCTAAAGAATATGGTAAAGAGTACTTAGGTTATGTTAAGAAAGGTAAAAAGAAAGATAATGTACAAGATGCACATGAA
>CANQUW010000108.1 GCA_947627145.1 uncultured Bacilli bacterium | reverse complement strand
TGTAAAAAACATCCAAAGAGATATTACTTTTATGACTAAAGCAGAAGATAAAAATCTAGCAGTCGCAGCATCTTCTATAATTAGTCGTTATATTTTCTTAAAAGAATTTGATAAACTTTGTGATTCTATTCATATACCTCTTCCAAAGGGAGCAGGACGTGAGGTAGATAAAATAGGAGAAGAAGTTGTAGAAAAATATGGTCCTGAAAAGTTAGAAGAAATAGCTAAAATGAACTTTGCAAACACTGAAAGAATATTAAAAACAAAAATTATATAAAGAACTATTTATAAATAATTAACATAAATTATAAAGTAGTATAGATTTAGAGGAATATATCAAATACCAGTATTAGGCACACTAGGTTTTATAAAATCTTCTTTCTTATCTATTACTACTTTTTCTTTGTCTAAATCTTCATAATTATAATCATTTTCTATCTTATAAGATTCTTCTATATTATTACTATCTTCTGTATTTATATCTATTTTATTTATAACTATATATATACTATAATTTATAATATTCCCATCACTATCATTTATAGTATACTTAACTTCATATACACCAGATATATCTTTATTTAAATCAGTATCTATTATAGTATTACTATTATTTAATATAATATCTCCATCTTCTGGATCATTAACTAATATAAGAGAATAATAATCTATATTATCACTACTATCAAATATATAACTATCTTGTTTACTGCTAGCTTTAGGTATTCCTCCACTTAAAACATGTCTAATAAATTCACGATAAGGTTTTCTGTCTTCTTCTTTTAATTTATTATATCCAAGTACAAGTTCTGCTTTTATTTCTTTTTCCATATATTTATGATCAAGTATTTCTTCTGTAAACTCTTTCATATAGTAATTTAAAAATTCTGTAACTTGATATTTAGTCATTTCATATTCATCATAATCATTATCAAAATACATACTACCATGTAAAAGAAAGGATGCTATTACAACAATGCTACCAACTACTCTCTTCATCATAAACACCCCCAAACTAAAAATATTACATTGTTGTTACTATAAGATATAAAAAAATAAAGAATTTGTGTAAATAAATAAACTATATTTTATGCAAAAAGTAATGTTTATGACACAAAAAAATAAATCTATATATAGATCTACTTTTCTTTTAACATATCAGCTTTCTTAAATATTATATAAGCAAGTCTTACACCTGTATATAATAACTTCTCTTCATATAATTCATTCTCTTCTCTTTTATAATTCAAATATCTTACAAGAGCATCTATCTCACTCTCATCAAAAATAGTATTCTTCCCTTCTAAACAAACATCACTAATACTAGGATACTCTTCTAGTATTTTATTAATATTATTTCTTATTTCGAGAAATTTTTCATCCCTACATAATTTTTCATATACAATATCATATATATTATAAAAATCTCTATCTAGTAATTCTTCTAGTTTTTCATCTAAATTCATATATTCATATCCTTTCTATATATTATAATTAATAAATTTCTAAATTTTATACTAAACTTTATAAAATTATTGTATCACAGCACAAACAAAAAGTACATATATTAAATGTAGTATATTTTTATATAATATATAAGATAATAGTATTAGGTGATGAAAATGAAAATAGATAAAAATAGTACTAAGTACATATACGTTGTAGTAGGACGTAATATCCAAAAGATTAGAAAAGAACATAATTTAACTCAAGAACAACTAGCAGATAAAATAAGATACAATGAAGGAACTATCGCTAATATAGAAAATAGTAGTTATGCTACTTTCAGTTTAGAGTTTTTATATATGATAGCTAAAGAGTTAAAAGTTCCAATAACAGATTTCTTCAAAGGACTGGACGACTAAAAGGTAATTGATAAAAAACATCAATTACCTTTTCACTTTCATTTCTTCCATTAAATTATCTATATCTTTCAAAGGAAGAAAATTTCATTTTAGGAAGCTTGTAAGATTCTAAAAAACTTCTCGCTTCTACCCCATAAGCATCAGCAAACGAAATAAGTTTCTCTCCATCAGGAACAATTAACCCCTTCTCATACTTAGATACTTTATATGCACTCATATTCAACAAATCTCCTGCTTGTTTTAATGATATATTTTTTATAAGTCTAATTCTTTTTAAATTATTACCAATTTCGTTCATAAATATCACCATCTTTTTCTTAGTTAATATTCTATCACAAAATAAACATTTTATAAACTATTTTAAAATTTCATTTAACTTTACTATAGCTTTTTCTAAACTACCTCTTGCATCACCATGAGCTAACTTTCTAATTGCATCTTCTATTTCGACCCACTCTCCAGAAATAAAACCTTCTTCTTTATTAACGGTAATTAAAGGAAGAGAATCTATTTTAAATAAAAATACTTTTATAACTTTAATAGCTTTTTCTTTATCAAAATAAAATTTAAATTCATCAATTTGCCCTAAACAATCATCTTCGCAAACACATACATTAGACTCTTCTTTTAATTCTCTAATAGATGCTTGCAAGTAAGTTTCGTTATTCTCTACATGTCCTTTAGGAAAGACCCACTCTCCTTCATTATTTAATATTAATACTTTGTTTTTATTTTCACTTTTTCCAATAACAATAGCCATACTAGATATTTTCTCTTTCATATATTTTTTCCTTTCCTTATTTTTTAAATTACGTGTTTTTTACTGTGTGTCTTGAAATATTAAGAAGTATTCCCATACTTGCCATACTAATTAATAAACTACTCCCACCATAAGAAAGAAACGGAAGAGTAACTCCAGTCACAGGAATAAGCCCTATAACTACTGAGAGATTCATAATAGTTTGAAATATTATTTGAAATATTACTCCAAAAGATAAATATTTAG
>CANQUW010000107.1 GCA_947627145.1 uncultured Bacilli bacterium | reverse complement strand
TGTATACTTTCTGCAACGCTTCATTATAAGCGTTTTTTTGTCGCTTTTAAAGCGACCATTTTTATCTCTAAATATTATATAATGAATGCATCAATCAAAAAAAGACACTAACAGCAAACCTAACATTAACAAATAAATTGAAAATTATATTTAAAAAGTATATTTAACCAGTGTCTTGTAAAAAGCCACATACAGCAAGTTTAAAAAAAGATAATAGTAAATGGAAATTATTAATACTGTGTTGGATGCAGATGAAAGTGGATTTTCATCCAACAATAAAAAAATCCACGCGTGGCTTGTAGATTGATAAAATATTGGAGGTTTTGAATATGAGTTTATTAGAAAATATGAAAAAGAAAAGTACTATAACTAATACAAAAGGTTCTAAATATTATAATACTACTTATAATAGTAATTTAGATGTTTTTAGTATGCTATCAAGATATGATTCTAATAAAAAAATTATTAGATTATTTGATAATGCCATAAAAGAAGATGAATCTCTAGCACTAGCTAATTTATTATATATCCTAGATATCAGAAAAGGAAAAGGTGAGAGAAGACTTTTTAAAACAATTTTTAAAAATCTTTGTATTAATAATTCTAATGCTGCTATAAAAATATTACCTTTTATAAGTAGTTTGGGAAGATATGATTATATATTAGAAGGAATTAATACTCCAGTTGAAGATAGTGTGGTAAATATTATCAAATGCCAATTAGATGAAGATATAAAAAGTGAAACTCCATCTCTTTTAGCCAAATGGTTACCAAGTAACAGAACTCATAATAAAAATAATCCTCTTGCAAAACAATTAATTAAGAAATTAAATATTTCTGAAAAAGAATATAGAACTACATTATCATCTTTAAGAAAAAAACTAAATATAGTTGAAAGAAATTTAACTGAAAAAACATATGATAATATTGATTTTTCTAAAGTTCCAACAAAAGCTATGCTAAAATATACAGATGCTTATAAAAAGAATCTATTAACAAAATATGAAGAATATAAAAACAATGTAAAGAAAGGCGAAAATAAAATTAATACAGAAGGTTTATTTGCTTATGAAATTGTAAAAAACATTATAAAAAATAAAAACTATGATAAAGAATTATATGATTTGATGTGGAATAATCAAAAGGATATTTTAAAAAACTGTACTAGTAATGTATTAGTAATGGCAGATACATCTGGATCAATGACTATGTATGATTGTATTCCATATGCTACATCAATCGGTCTTGCTATATACACTGCAGAAAGAAATAACGGAATATTCAAAAACCATTTTATAACATTCTCAGAAAGACCTTATTTATGTGAAGTAAAAGGAAAAACTATAGAAGAAAAAGTTAATAACGTACCTGAATATATAGAAAACACTGATATTGATAAAGCATTTGAATTAATATTAAAAACAGCAAAAGAAAATAATGTAAAGCAAAAAGAATTACCAAGTCACTTATTAATAATTTCAGATATGGAATTTGATGAAGGAGTTTATACTGAAAATGGTACTAACTTTGACGGATGGAAAAAAGCCTTTCAAAAAGAAGGTTATAAATTACCAAAAATAATATTTTGGAATGTGTCATTAGAAACTTATGGAGTACCAACAACAAAGTTTGAAGAAGATGTTTGTATGGTAAGTGGTTTCTCAACTAATATTTTAGATAATCTATTAACCCTAGAAAATTATAAACCAATTGATGTAATGCTAGAAAAATTAAAACCTTATTTAGAAATGTTAAAATGTCAAGAATAAAATCTTGATTTTTTTAATTTATTTTACTAGCAAAAACATTTACAAATATGATATGATTATATTATAAAGGAAGTAATAATTATGAATAGTTTTAAGAAAAGAATGAGAAAAAAATATAAAGAAAGTAAAAAAAATTCTATTATAGTATATTTAATATTAAGATTTTTAGTAATAATAAGTATAATAGTACAACTATTTAGTGGTAATGTTTTTAATGCTATCCTATGTATTCTTGCACTTGTCTTATTTACATTACCAAATATCTTAGCGAACAAATTAAAGATGACTTTACCAAGTCTATTAGAAAGTATGGTATATATTTTTATTTACGCATCAGCAATACTTGGTGGAATAAATAACTTTTATAAAATAATACCTATATGGGATACAATACTACATACATTAAATGGATTTCTATGTGCATCCATCGGTTTTTCTCTAATAGATATATTAAATACAAATGACGATAAAATAAATCTATCTCCTTTATATGTTTCACTTGTTGCTTTTTGTTTTTCTATGACAATAGGAGTATTATGGGAATTTTGTGAATTTACTGCTGACTCAGTTTTAAAAATTGATACTCAAAGAGATCAAATAGTAGAAAATGTCTATTCTGTAGATTTAAATAAAGAAAATACTCTTGTAAAGGTAAATGATATTGAAAAAACAGAAATATATTCTAAAGATGGAAGTAAAACTACAATTAAAGGTTATCTAGATATTGGCTTATACGATACAATAAAAGATATGTTTGTGAATTTAATAGGAGCAGTCCTCTTTAGTATAATAGGATACCTATATATAAAAAATAGAGATAAATATAAATTTGTAGAACGTTTAATTCCAAGAAAAAGTTGAATATTAAAGCCAGATATCTTCTTGATATTTTAAAACTCAAATTACAAAATCTGATTGACACAACTAATCGAATTAGTTATAATATATACATAATTAGTTAAGGGTAAGTGCGAAAATATTAGAAGTTTGTACTAACTCGTATACTAATGTAGAAATATTGAAGGAAGGAGTATGAAGTATGGACAAATTCAATAAATGGAGTGAAAAATATTATGCAGTATTATGGATTTTAGTTGCATCAATTTGGTTTTTTGTAGAATATTTTTTCGGAAGCAAAACAGACTCTCTTTTATGGGA
>CANQUW010000106.1 GCA_947627145.1 uncultured Bacilli bacterium | reverse complement strand
TTGTTTTTAGGAAATGAAATATTAATATGTGATAATATATTACAATTAATAAAGAAAAAAGAAATATATACTTTAAATTGTAGTAGATATCTTTTAATAGAGTTTCCTTTTGATAAATTTAATGATGAATATATTGATATTTTAAAAAAATTGATAAATAGAGGTGGTATTCCAATAATTGCTCATCCAGAAAGGTATCGATATATGAATAAGGAACTAATACGTGAATTATTTACTATGGGATGTTTATTTCAATGTAATGTAGCTAGTCTTTCCAAAAAATATGGACCTACTGCAAAAAAAAGAATTGAGTATATGCTTAAAAATGATTATGTGGCTTGTGTTGGTACTGATATACATAAATTAAGTCATATAAAAGAGGTGGATAAAGGTTATAAAAGATTATCGAAATTGGTAAATAAAAAAAAGTTTAAGATTTTAACTTTGATTAATCCTTATAATATTGTTTGCAATAAAGAGATAATAATGTAATTTTTTTAAATTAGTACTGCTTATGGAAATAAAATAGTCATAAAATAAGTGACTTAATTCCATAATAGTGTTATAATGATAAAGTACTAAAGGAGTTGGAATGAATGGAAACAAGAGAAGAACATAGAAAAAAAGTTAAAAAAAGAAAGTTTAAATATTTAAATATTTTAGGACTTATTAGTATTATAGTATTTGGAGTATTTGTATATTATCTTACTCAAATAGATGTACTTTCTACATTATATTTTACTATTATTGTACTCGTATGTAGTATTTTTCAGGTGTTATCTATTATATTAATTAATTTAAAGAAGAAAGTATGGAAATGGATTGGTTCTATTATATTAGTAATTTCTATTATTATTAATGGAGTAGGTATTTATTATTTACATAATACTAATGAATTCTTAAAAAAATCTTTGGGTAGTAAAATTGTAAAAACTACTAATACTTATTATGTTGTTGCTAATAAGGAGAATAATTTTACTGATGATAATATAGAAGGAGAGATTACTTATTTTGATAAGACACCTAAGATTAAGAAAGCTATTAAAGAATTCCAAGAAGTTTATACTGATACTACTATGAAAAAAAATGATGATGTTATTAGTATGTATAAAGATATTAAAGATAAGAAAAGTAATTTTATGTTAGTTGAGAAATTATCTTATAATACAACTTTTGATTTGGAAAAAGATTTAAAGAAAGAAGATTTTAAAATTGTAGATAAGATTAAAGTAGTTACTGAATCTAAAATAAAGAAAGCATCTACTGATAAGTTTAATATATATATTGCAGGAACTGACTTTACAGATGAATGTATGGACTTTAATATGTTAGTTACAGTTAATACTAAAACTAATAGAATAGTAATGACTAGTATTCCAAGGGACTTTTATTTTGAAGTAGTTGGAACTGGAGGTGCTAAAGATAAACTTAGTTTTATGGCACCATATGGTATAGATACAATGAAATCATCACTTGAAAATTTATTTGGTATTAATATAGATTATTACTTTAAGATTAATACAACAAGTTTAGTTGATGTAGTTGATCAAGTTGGTGGTATAACATTCTGTAGTGATTATGATTATATAACAACACACGCTACTGTTTTGGATACTTATGATGATAGAAAAGGTAAAAAATTACATGTTATAAAAGGATGTCAAGAAGTAAATGGTATACAAGCATTAACAATTGCTCGTGAAAGACTTAAATTACCAGGTGGAGATAGAGCAAGACAAGAAAATTGTCGTAAGATACTACTTGCAATAGTAGATAAATTAAAGAGTACAAATACAGTAACAAATTATACTAACTTATTAAATTCATTTAGTAATTTATATGAGACTTCTGTACCAAAACAAGCATTTAGTAAGATTGCTAAAAAGACAGTAGATAATGGTGGTAAATGGAGAATAGATGAACAAGCAGTAAATGGACGTGATGGACGTGACTTTGTACATATGTCTAACCTAAAAGATTATGTAATGAATCCAGATATGACAACTGTTGCTGCTGCTGCTAAGAAAATTAATAGAGTTATTAAACATGATTAGTTTGGAAGACTGCGAAAGCAGTCTTTTTATATAAAAATTTAAAAAAATAAAATTTGTAAATTCATACTTAAAAGTGTATGGATTTTTAATTTTTAGGAAGTATTTTATTTGAATTTTTAAAATTCATATTATCAGTAGTTTAAAAATGAGAAAATGCCTTATTTTATAAGAGCTTTTAGTGGTTGCAATAATCTTCATTTAGTGTTATAACTATATCATCTTTGATACATTCGGAAGTTTTTTAAAACAAAAAAGGAGATGGTTGCTTTGAATGGAACTAAAGATGTTAATATATCTAAAAAAGAGGAAAGAAAAGAAAAATGGAAACATTTAGATTTAAGAGATACTAATTGTGATTATTTATTTGATCATAAAGTAAATAAAGATAGAAAAATATATCTTTTAGATACTGTTAATTTGGATGAAAGTAAAAAGATATCGGCATTATCTGATGTAATGTTTAAGACTTTATATTATAATGACGAAAGGCTAGATTATTCTGCTAAATTGTTATCTTATTTTGTAGATGTTCCTTTTGAAAAGTTAAAGAAAAATTTAAAACTTAATAAAGAATTACTTAATAAAAGAAATTATTATGAAAAGAGTCAACAAGTTGATTATGTTGCGAAATTTGATAATACATATCTAAATATTGAAATTAATAGTTGTAGTGATGAATGGGTATTTAGAAGAAATATGATATATGCCTTTAGACTTATGCATAGAGATAATAAAATAAAGACTGAAAATGAAGAAATTATGAGACCTCAAAGTATTGTTTTAAATATTAATAATTTTGCTTATGAGGGAATAGATGAAGTTATAAGAAAAGTTATGTTTAGAGATGAAAAAGGTGTAGTTTACAGCGATAGTCCTATAATAATTCAAATTTACTTGCCTAATATCAGAAAAAAGGTTTATAATATTGTTAACAAGGAGCTTGTTTTAGATGAAAAAAAGTTAGATGAATTAAATGAGTTTGAGAAACTTTTACTAT
>CANQUW010000105.1 GCA_947627145.1 uncultured Bacilli bacterium | reverse complement strand
TGGTGAATATATGAAAGTTAAAGATAAAGGTGTAAACTTAGATGGCGAAAATTATGATTTAGCAATGACATTATTTGAGAAAAATTATGGACTTGTAAAAACTGCTGTTTATGATTATAACTTTAATGTTTCACAACGTAATAAATATAATGAAGTTGGTGCTGATTCTAAACTTTATAGTAATGGTTTCCTAGAAGGTTGGTACAAAAAAGATGATGATGGAACAGTAGAATTAATGGGTTACTATGAAAAAGATGAAGCAGGAAATACTACAACATATCTTCCAGTAAAAAATATCGGACATACACCTACATTTGAAGAAGGTTATACTTATTATGCAAATGTAGCAACTGCTAGACAATATATATCAACTCTTTCAGGTACAGGTACTGACGATATTACTGAAAAAGAGAAGAATACAGTTTATACAATGTATCGTATAGATGATGAGAGTAGAAATAATGTTGTATATAATCCATGCTATGAAAAGAATACTAATATTAGTTATAAATTAAGTGATATTCGTGTATGGTTAGAAGAAACTGGAGACTATGAAGATGATGATAGTGGAAGTGTTATTAATAACGAATATGATGATGCTTTATATATTAATATTCCAAAGAATGCATTACCAATTTTAACAGCTAATATTTCTATTGATACAAATGATAAAGTTAATTATCAAATGGATTTAGAGTTTAAGAATAATATGAGTTCAGCTAATTCTGAACATCCTACACCATTTAGATTATTCTATGGAGTTGGAGTAAGTGATGATGTTAAGAGTGTTGATGGATTAGATATCGATATTTCAAAACTTAGTAATGAATATATTAATAGTCATACTATAGATGATGGAATTTATTTCTTATCTAATTGGTATAGTAATACTGCATATAATGATACAGTTGAAGTTACTCCTGATACTGAAAACTTAGATAGAGGAGATCCTAATACTACTTTTTCTCCTGCTACTGATAATCGTTATTATGCTTTCCAAAAACCACTTGTTATATATAAACCGCTTGTAGATGGTGAAACAATTACTAAAGATACAGAAGTTGATTTAGCAGATGATAATGCATATAATCAATTTGTAGAACAACATAAAAATAGTGTGATTAAGAATCCACGTACTGAACTTGATCCTAATGAATGGTATGTAATTATTATAGATTATTATAAAAAGGATAAAGAAAATGGAGAAGGAAGAGTTGTTCATCGTGCTCTTACTCGTAAAGGTAGTGAGTTTGGAGTAGTAAAAGAAGATGATGGTAGTTTCTTAATTCCTGGTGAATATTTAACTTGGTATAATACAGTTGATAATGGTAAAGTTAGTAGTGAAAATATTAGACCATTTGATAGTAGTCATTTAGATGCACCTGATGAAGAAGGTAACTGGGTTCTTGCAACTAAAGTTGGTGGACTTCGTGTAGGTAACTTAGCAAAAATGAATGTTGAAAAAGACCCTAATGTTACTGAGAGTGCTGAAACTGTATATGTTCCAACAATTAGTAGTAATACTGATGGTAGAAATGTAATTGTTGACAATTATTTAGGTAATAATGGTAGAATAGTTATTCCGAATAAAATATTACAAGTTACTAAAGAAGTTGATAAAAAGAAAAGTGAAGGTGGAGAAGTTGATCCTGATAAAAAGTTCAAGTTCGAAGCTACTATAAATAATTATGTTGGAGATCATGAAGCTATTGTACTTATTAAGAATCCATTCTCTGGTAAATATCAATTAAGACTTAATTCAATTGATGTTGTAACTGATAATAGAGGACTATTACAAACTGAAGCTTATACAAGTGAAGGTGTTGAACATCAACGTGCTGTTACAACTGTTAAAAATGATAAAGGAATTGAGTGTTATGTCTATATAGGTGGTAGTGCTAGTGAAGATGAAAATGGAAATTCATACCCACTATTTAGAGCAAATTCAGATACTGGGGATGTAGAAAACTTAGAAGGTGTAGGAAGAAATATTTATGTTAAGCCTACTGAATTAAGTAATTATGAATCTGCATCTACATATAATACTAGATATTTAGCTGCTACTGGAAGACATCCAGCTGGTTCTATTGAATACTGGGTTGATAAAGTATATCTTGTTCCTAAAGATGAAGTTGATAATTATTCTGCAGTAGAAGAAGGTGACCCTGAAGTTTGGACATTTGATTCAACAAAAGAATATCAAGCCGAAATTGATAATATTTTGACACACTCCGGATTTTCGTGCAATCTGCCAATATTGAAGGTGTTAGTGATGATGATTGGGATTGGATGACAAGACCTGTTAATAAATTTAAAGCACAATTTACACTTAAAGATGGTGAAGGATTAGAGTTTACTGGAATTGGTAAAAATGAGTCATATAGTATTAAAGAAGTTTTAACTACTGATGAAAAAGATGATGGTTATTTCTTTGATAGAGTAGAAGAGGAAGAAGGAAATGTAGTTGACAGCGTAGAAGTTAATGGAGTTGTTGATTCTAGACAAGAAGAACATTACTTTAATAAGTATCGTGCTAATTACGATTTGAAACTTAGTAAAGAGATTAAGGGTTCTCTTGCTTTAGCAGATCAAGAAGTGAGATTATGGACATTTATAATTAAATTAACACCACCACCTGAAGAAAAAGAAGGATTTAAGACTTTTTATAATTATGAAAAATGTAGTATAGTTGAAGGTAAAGAAACTTGTACACCAGAAGAAAAACTACTTGAGTTTACAGATGGTGATAAAGATGGTGTATATGAAGCAGAGAAGAAATTAAAAGCTGGAGAAGTTTATAAGATTAAGAATATTGATTATAAAACTCATTATGAAGTAGTAGAGTCTGAAGCTAACACTGATGAGTATGATACTTCTATTAAAACAGGTGAAGGTTATGATGCTGCTAGTGGTGAAATGAATGAAGATAAGAATGTTGGTATTATAAATGCTAAGTTTGCTCTTGAAGATTTAGCGATCAGAAAAACTGTTAAAGGTAGTTTGGGAGATACTAAAAAGACTTTACATTTAGAGTTACTTTAACAAAAGAAGATGGTTAT
>CANQUW010000104.1 GCA_947627145.1 uncultured Bacilli bacterium | reverse complement strand
AGATTTAGATTCTATAGAAGAATATGAAAGTGTAAATACTAGATATGAATTCTTAACTAAACAAAAAGAAGATTTACTTAATGCAGAAGAAACACTACTTTCAATAATGAATGATATGGATGATGTAATGAAGACAGAATTTGAAAAAACATTCAAAAAAGTAAGAACAGAATTCCAAAATGTCTTCCGTGAATTATTTAAAGGAGGAACTGCTGACTTAATTCTAACTGAACCAGATGATATTCTAACAACAGGAGTAGAGATAATGGCATCTCCTCCAGGTAAAAAACTAAAAAGTATTACAGCACTATCAGGAGGAGAAAAAACACTTACTGCAATAAGTTTGTTATTTGCAATGCTTAATGTAAGACCAGTTCCATTCTGCTTATTCGATGAAGTAGAAGCAGCACTTGATGAAGCAAATGTTGATGAATTTGGTAGATACCTAGATCATTATAAAGAAAAAACACAATTCTTAATAATTACCCATAAAAAGAAAACTATGGAATATGCTGATACTTTATATGGAGTTACAATGCAAGAATCAGGTGTATCTAAACTAGTAAGTGTAAAACTAAATGAAAAAGAAGAAATTCTATAAAATAGAAAAATAATTAAAAACTTTAAGTTTAAATAATAAAGTAGTATAATATCATTAGACTTAAAGTTTTTCTTTACTTTTTAATAAAAAGTATGATATAATTAATCTCCGCGCTAAAAAGGAGGAGATTATATGAAAAACATGATAGTATCAGATTATGATGAAACATTATATAAAAACACATACGGATTAAGAAAAAACATAAAAGCTATTAAAAAGTTTCAAAAAGATGGAAATATATTTGTATTATCAACTGCAAGACCATATCATTCCATAAAAGAAGAAATAGATAAATATAATATTCCATTTGATTATTTGAGTTGTTCTGATGGAACACAAATATTTTCTTCTGATAAATATATTACTTCTGCACCAATAGAAAAAGAAGTAATTACTAAAGTGTTAGATGTACTTCCAAAAGAATTAACACCAGTCTTTTCCTATAGTATAGACGAAAATAGTGTATTAGAGATGTATTATAAGATAGATGGTACATTTAAAGAAAAAGAAGTACTAGAAACTCTTATAGAAAACTTAAAAGATTATGAAAATATAGATGTATTTTATGAATATATTTGGGATGATAAAGTTATAATGATTAAAAGATGTGATATATCAAAAGCAACATCTGCAAAAATCATAGCTAAAATAGAAAACGTAAGTTGTAATAGAATATTTACAATAGGTGATGGATTAAATGATGTTCCTATGATTAAAGACTTTAATGGTTTTGCAATTAGAGGAGCAAAAGATGAAGTATTAAATGAATGTTTGGGTATATATAAAACAGTAAGTGATTTAATATATAATGTTTCAAGAAATAACGTAAAAGTCAAAACGAGGTGATTTAAATGTTTGTAGATGAGGTTAAATTAACAGTTGAAGCTGGTAATGGTGGAGATGGTTGTACTGCCTTTAGACGTGAAAAATATGTTCCAATGGGAGGACCTTTCGGAGGAAATGGTGGACATGGAGCAAGTATTATATTTAAAGTTGATGAAGGACTTCATACACTTCTTGACTTAAGATATCAAAAATTAATACGTGGTTCTAAAGGAGAAAATGGTAAAGGAAAAAATCAACATGGTAAAGGAGCAGATGATGTTATAGTAAAAGTACCACTTGGAACAGTAGTAATTGATTTAGATACAGGACTTATTATTTGTGATTTAAATGAAAAAAATAGTGAGTGTATAGTTGCGAAAGGTGGAAGAGGTGGTAGAGGAAATACTGCCTTTAAAACACAAACTAATACTGCACCAGATTTTTCAGAAAAAGGAGAACCTGGAGAAGTAAAAGAATTAAAAGTAGAATTAAAATTACTCGCAGATGTAGGATTAGTAGGACTTCCTAGTGTAGGAAAAAGTACTTTTATATCTTGTGTTTCCCATTCAAAACCAAAAATTGCAGCTTACCATTTTACAACACTAACACCAAACTTAGGAGTTGCTAAAGCAAGAAATAATAGAAGTTTTGTAATCGCAGATCTTCCTGGACTAATAGAAGGTGCTTCTAAAGGAGAAGGACTAGGAGATAGATTTTTAAAACATATAGAAAGAACAAAAATCATCGCCCATGTTATAGACATGGCAGGAAGTGAAGGAAGAGAACCATATGAAGATTATCTTCTAATAAATAAAGAACTAAAAGATTACAATGAAAAACTATTAAATAAACCTCAAATAATAATCGCCAATAAAATGGACTTAGAAGGTTCAAAAGAAAAATTAGAAGAATTCAAAACTAAAGTAAAAGATATAAAAATCTTTGAAGTAAGTGCCGCAACTAATCAAGGTTTAGATAAAGTAATTGACTATTTAGGAGAATTACTTAATACTATAAAAGATGAACCACTTTATAATGAAGAACAACTAGAAAGTCATGTACTTTATAAATTTGAGCGCGAAAAACCTTTTGAAATAAATAGAGATGATGATGGCACTTGGGTAATATCCGGTAAAAAATTGGAAAAATTATTTAAAATGACTAAAACAGAATCTACTGAAGGAATGAATAGATTTATTAAAAAACTAAGAAGACTTGGAGTAGATGATGCTTTAAAAGAAAAAGGAATAAAAGACGGAGAACAAGTTAGAATTCTAGACTTTTACTTTGAATATAAAGACTAAATTTCAGAAATTGAAATTTAGTCTTTTTCTTTATAAAAATCGACATATTTCTAATATTAAAAAAAGTATAATAGCTATAAGTAATAAAATTACCAATAATTACCACAAACAAATACGAACAAAGCATGTTACAATACAAATAGTAAGATATGTTTATATTCGTTAAGGATAAAGGAGAGGAAATAATATGGAAAATAAAAGAAGAAACATTGGAACAGCACTAGGCTTAATAATATTACTTGTAATGATAATAGGAGTAACATATGCAGCATTCCAATATACAAAGAGTGGAAGCAAACAAAATGAAATAACAACAGGAACAGTATCATTTAAATATAATGAAACAAGTAATGGAGTAACTCTAACAGATGCTTTTCCAAC
>CANQUW010000103.1 GCA_947627145.1 uncultured Bacilli bacterium | reverse complement strand
AGACATCTTTTTAATATTAAAATCTTTACCATTTTCAAAAATCTTTAAATTATCAAGTCCTACTTTTTCAATATTAATATAACTTTTTCCAAATTTAGATGTATCTATATCACTAATTATAGCTTTATATGTATCAGTATCAATCTTTTCTACTTTATAATAACTTCCATTAACAACAATACTTTCTACATTAAAATCTTTAGAGTTACTACTCTTAAAAGTAATAGTAGGCCTCTTTCCTTTTTCTAAAGCATCATCTACATTAACATCTTTTATTTCAAAGTTATAATCATCTGTTACTATAAAACTATGAGTATAAATTTCTTCTTCAAGAGAAGAATTTTTATTATCATCATCACTATCTAAATCATAAGTAGCACGTACAACAACTTTATATTCATAATCTCTTAAAAACTTATAACTAAACTCATTTACTTTATTTGAACTAACCTTTTCTCTAATTACTTCTTCATTATCTTTATTTGTAACAATAACCAAAGCATCTTTTAAAGCTTTATCTGGATCATTTACTTTAAAACTTATTTTATTATCCTCATCTAAAACACTAAACATAGTAACATAAGGAACTCTTTTTAATACTTCTTTCTTAAAAACAAAATTAACGGCAATATGACGATTATTATCTAAAACTACTTCACTAATTTTAAATTCTTTAAGACCATATTTGCTTATTTTATCTAAAGTAACAACATAATTTTCTCCGTCTCTTTCTACTTTATAATTTTTATTATTAATAACAACCTCTTTAATATTCGCAAAAGGAGTAATATCTGCCTTAAATTTTAAAATAATATCCTCATCTCTAGAAAAATATTTACTTTTCTTTAATACATCAGTAAATTCTATTTTATAATTAACTTCTTCTGTAATATGTTCTGTAACTTTTGCAACATCAACTATATCAACAACTCCGTCATTATTATAATCTTTAGCAAAAGGTCTTACATTTTTACTTTCAAGAATTTTGTGAGGTGCGAAAACTTCTACTGGAGAAGTAACAGCCTTATTTCCTTTTTTATCTTCTTTATCTATATTATCATCTTTTCTAGATACATCAATTAAATATTTAGCAATATCAATAGCATCATCATAACTACTAACTCCATCATGATTAGCATCTTTTTTATATAAATTTATAACAAATAAAGGTAATAGTAAAATAACAAAACAAGTACCTAAAACTACAAGACGTTTTTTAATTCTCTTTTTTAACTTAATATCAAACAACCTAACCATTACAAGTATTAAAATAATTACAAGTAAAGATACAAACAATAAAATAACAATAGGTTTAGTAGTAAAAGTTTTTATAGGATTTCCACTACCATTATTTTTATTTTTAGAAATAGTATTCGCAACAGGAATTAATTCTTGATCTGTAGCATCTCTTGTAACTACAACTTCTGCTTTACTAGACTTAAAAGATATTTTACTATTTCCATCACTTGCACTAATACTTCCTAACCCAATAGCTGTCTTACCAATAGGAGCATTCTTTCTAACTTTTAAATGAATATTTAATATATCATGTTTTATATCTCCAGTTTTATTTATTAAACTAAACTTTTTATTATCTGGATTATATACAATTTCTTTATTATTATGAAAATTATCATCATCAATTGGTAAAAATACATTTTCATCATAATTAAGACTAGCAGACATAGCATAAAGTTTTTTATCACTTAAAATATGCGCAGTGACTTCTACTTCATCTCCTGCTTCTAAAAACTCTTTATCAGTTTTTATTACAACTTTTTCTTTAGCAAAAACATTCAAAGGTAACATAATAGCAAATATAAATAATGATAAAATAAATTTATAACTTCTACTCATAATACGTATCCTCCTTACTTTATATAGAAAATAAAAGCACTATTTAATAAATATCAAATATTAATCAATAGTGTTTTATCAATAATAGCTCTTTACTATTATATATAAATTATATCATCCATAATAAAGTTTTACAATATTTTACAATTACTTTGACACGCATTTTACAAAAGAAAAAGGACTATAAAAGGAGACTGCTGAAAAAGTAGCCAAATTAAAATCTAGTTTTTAGAATTATTATTCTATTAACTAGATTTTTTTATGATATTTAATTTTATAAAAAAATTGAGAATATTTATTCTGTATTCTTATCTTTTTTTGACTTTTTTTCTTCTTCTAATTTAATTATTCGTTTGATATTTGCCAAAAAGAGCGTAGTTGCCCCTTGTATTGTAATACCTGTTTTTCCACATGCATTAGCTTTTCCATAATTATAACTATTTTTTAATTCTGCATTTTTTGCTTCTATTTTATATCTTTCTTTATATAAATTTTTAAACTCTTCTGTTTCCATATAATCCATATGTTTTATATGAGTATCATCTTTTATTTTTACATTATAAGTTTTTGTTTTTGCTCCTTCTTTATAACATCCGTCTTTAAACGGACAACGTTTGCATTTTTCTACATCAAAGAAATAACTTTCTACTTCTTGATTTTTCTTTTTACTACCACTTTTTACTTTTTTTATTGCCATATGACCAGCTTTACAAACATACATTCCTGCATCTTTATTATATTCAAAACCACTATTTCTTTTACTATTACCATGTGTTACCATCTTACTTAACTTACTTACATTTTTAATTTCATTCTTAGTACAATAATCCAGATTGTCTTTTTCTGAATATGCACCATCACCAATTATTGCTTCTACTTTTATTCCATTATCTTTACTTTTTTCTATTAGATTAGTAAGTTCTTTTCCATCATGTTTTTCTCCTGATGTTATAGTAGCAGCGGTAATTATTCTTTCTGGTGTCATGGCAATATGAGTTTTATAACCAAAAAATGATGTATCAGCAGTTTTGTGTCCTACTTTTGCATCTTGATCCTTTGAGTATTCTATTTCATATTCTGTATCCATCATTGTTTCTTCCAATAAATCTATTTGTTCTTTTATTCCTGGTAAAGCAGTAAATCTTTCGTCCTTTTTTACAACTTTTAAAAGTTCTTTTGTATATTCTATTTGGTCTTCAAGTAGCCCAGTAGTTTCTCTTTTTTTAGGCATTTTCTCATGCATACTTTCATCAATTTTATAAACTGATTTTCTTAATTTTTTTGCTTGTCTTATTAATTCTTCTCTTGGTGATATATGTGAATACATAGCATT
>CANQUW010000102.1 GCA_947627145.1 uncultured Bacilli bacterium | reverse complement strand
TAGTTATTATATTAATGACTTGTATGAAGATATTATTTTTAATAAAAAAATATTAATAGATGATAAAACTTTATCTATTAAGAGTGCTTTAAGAGATAGTAATTTTATAACACTTTCTATTGGTGCGAATGATGTTATGTCTCGTGTTTCTTTTAATGATACTAATTTACTTACTAATGAAGATATTATAAATAGTGTTATACTTGATATGAGAAAATTATTAAAAGAAATAAAAAAATATAATAATAAAATTATACTTGTTGGTTATTATGATTTATATTTAAATAGTAGTGAAGATAATATTTTTAAGTTGTTAAACTTTCAATATAAAAAACTTGCAGATGAGTTTGATATTACTTATGTAGATACTTATAATGTTATTAATGAAAGATATTTAGAAAACCCTAGAAGTTTTTATCCTAATGGGAATGGTTATATGGAAATTTCTAAGAAAATAAAAAAGACTTTGAAAAAGATAATTTAATCTTCTAAGTCTTCTAGGGATATGTTCCATACTTCATGTAGATATTTATATATTTTTTCAACAGGAGCACCTAGTATGTTATAAAAACTTCCATCAATCTTTTCTATAAAGTTTGATATAGATGTTTCTATTATAAATCCTGACACATATAAAGAATTTGGTTCTGTATTTATATAGAAATCTATATCTTTATCATCTATATCTCTTAAAGTTACATAAGTTGTTTGGTAGTCAGTAATAGCCTCCTTTGTTTTGGTATTTATTAGAGTAAAACCTGTTATTACTTCTACTTTATTATTTTTACACATTTTTATAAACTTTCTTACTTCATTTAAGTCTTTAGGTTTTTCTAGTATTTTATTATTTACATATACTACTGTATCCATTCCAAGAATTATACTATCTTTTACTTTTTCTTTAATACTATTTGCTTTACCTTTTGATAGTTCTTTTACATATTCATAGACGTTATTATTTTTAACTGAATTTTCATCAAAGTTACTTTCTATGCACTCATGTTTTAATTTCGTTTGATTTAATAAATTACTTTTATATTTTGATGTACTTGCGAGTATTAATTTCATATTCATCACCAGCTATATTCTAACATATATTGACTTTTTTTACAAAATGTGTTATACTATGGGCGTTTTGAAGGAGGGTGTTGGATGTGAAAAAAGAATATTTATATGCTAAAAGACGTGAGATACTTAAAATGTATGAAGATATTAATGTAGAAAAACGTGAAAAAACAAATTTAAGTAGATCTTCTAAAATTAGTAATAACGCAATTAAAAAGACTCTTGTTAAAAGTAAATATAAAAATATTTATAAAAAATAAGATAGTTTTTATTTGTGTTTGGACTTAAGGATTTTGATCTTTAAGTCTTTTTTTGTTTTTATAAAGTTTGGAATTTTATATAATATCTAAAATAAGATATATAATATTTTTATCGATTGTTTATGTCGATAAAAAGAAAGAAGGTGAAATATAGGTATTGTGTCTAAACTTTTAATAGCAAATAAAAAAACGCAGTAGCGTTTATTAATATTTTGGTGGATTTTTTAATGGTTTCTTTAAGAAAAAACAATATAGTTCAACATTTAAAGCTTGTGCTATTTTATCTAGAAAAGCTATCGAAAGACCTTGGTTTACATTTTTTGCTGTTAGGTTATATAGCATATTAGGACTACTTCCAATCTCTTCTGCTAGTTTTTCTATCGTGACAAATCCTTTGTCGTTGGTTATCTTATCATTATTGGAATGATAACGATAAAAATTAATATTACTTCCAATAAGTTGGAATAACTTTTTTTTATCTACTATCATAGAAACCTCCTTTATTTAAGTAAATAGTAAAAGAAATATCAGTATTATTATCTCTTAAAAAGGAAAAAGTAACCATAAATTAATAACTTAAACTTTTTAAGTAAATAACTTAACAAAAGGAAGTTTCTATGTTATACTTTATAGTAGGAAAGGAGTAAGTATGAAGTATTTAAAAGTAGTATTAGCTATTGTTTTAGTTGTTGTAATTCTTGGTATTGGAATATTTATATTTAAATTTATGCAGGAAGATAGTAAAGCATGGAAAGCAGAGGTAGTTATAGATTATATTAATGTAAGAAAAGACCATACTAAGTTTTCAGAACAATTAGGGCAAATAGAAAAAGGTGAGAAATATAAGATTAAAAAAACTTATCTTAAAGATAAAGAATTTGTTTGGTATAAGATAGAATATAAAGGTAGTTACGGATGGATTTCAAGTGATAGAGAGACACCTTATGTAAAAGAGTTAAATAATCCAAAGAAGAAAAAACAAGGTTCTTATTTTATTGATTATGAAGCTCCTATAATTAGATATTTTGAAAATGAGTATGTAGTTGATGATTTAAATAGTATTAAGTATGATCATTTAGAAATAGAAGATGATTCAAAATATACTATTAAACATAATGTTTATTATGAAGAGCATCCTATAGATACTGATATACCACAATACTGGATTGAATACATTGTAACAGATAAGTTTGGTAATGTTGGTAAAAAAGTGCAAAAGATTGTTTTTAGACATGAACCTGCACGTGAAGAAGTAAAAGATTTTAGTGAATTGAAAAATTAAAAGGCAAATAATTTGTCTTTTTAATTTATATAAAACTTTGTAGCATATAATTTATAAGGTCTAAATGCTGTCAATAGTTTTTGAAAATGTCTTAAATTTTTTTAAACATTTGCGGGAAATTTATTCCAATTTCCTTTGGACAATAGGGACCTATCACTAATTCTTTTGAGTTACTGGTAATAACTTTGTAAAGTTATTACCAAAAGTATGACGAATTAGTGATACCTATTATCCAAAGTTTTCTCGGCATAAAGTTCCCTAAGCATATACATGTTCAGTATGTGCTCTTTTTATTTGTCTTTTAAATGACTCTGCTTTCCATGGATGTGACATTGGTGGAATGTATTTTTTCTTTTCTTTTTTTATCACTTGTAATTCATCTATTTCTTCAGATATTTTTTTGTTCCTTTCCAGTTTTTTTAATTCATAAATATTTTCATCAATTGTCACTAGTAAGTCTCCATTAAATGCTTCTATTACTAAACATTCAGTTTTAGGTAAGAAACATTTTAATTCACCGTTTAGATATGGTTGATAATAATTGTTTTTAAATTTTATGGCATTACCATTATCGATTTTTCTAGTAGTTAAGACAGCGAGTGTATAGTTGATTTTTTCTAAAGAAGGTGATTCTTCA
>CANQUW010000101.1 GCA_947627145.1 uncultured Bacilli bacterium | reverse complement strand
TTATCTTTAATATTTGAAACTTTAAAGTCCCCACTAGCAAACATCTGAACAAGACCTGGTCTTGAAAAATATAAATTAAGTCTTTGTCTTACAACAGAAAGTATACTACCACGAGTTTCTACTGGTGCAAAAACTATTGGTGATAATGATATATAAATAGGGTCCATACTATCAATACCTTTAAGATATTCCATCAAATAATTACTATTTTTATATTTATCTTCACCATCACTCATAATCATTAATGTAGAATAAAAGTTAATAGCAGACATATCTCCTTTTTCACGAGCAATCTTTAAAAGTATCAAAACAATACCAGTAAAATAACTCGCAGCAGTATTAGACCAATATGGATCATCTTGATTTGATTGAAAAAGTTCACGTCCCATATTTTGTATAAGTTCAACTGACTTATCAACACATCCATTCATATAAAGATAATATACATACTCTATAGGATTATATCCGTTAGAGTGCATTGGATCTCTAAAATTAATTAATTCTATTTTATAACCATTATCTTTAAGTTCTTCAGAAAAATTATTATAATACTCTAAATTATCATCATAAATTAATAAACTATTGTTATTTTTAATCTCTTCCTTCATTTGATTAAATAATATATTTCTAGTTTTTCCTGTTTTACTCTTTCCAATTATTCCTATACTTCTTTCTCTCATAAATAAATCCTCCTAATTTTTTAAATATTTAACTTCACAAACTTCATCTGTAATTTTACCATCATGAACTCTACTTCTAATTGAGTCCAATTTCTTTATTTTTAAATTAACATCATCAATTTCCTTATAGAGTTCTCCATAATACCTATAACCAGTAAATATATCAACCTCTTCTGGAACTAAAATACCAATATCATTATAATATCTAAGTGTTCTAATTGAAAGTCCTGTAAGTTTAGAAAACTCTCCAATTCTTAACATAACATCATTCCTTACATAATATTATATCACATATTATCATAATAAACTAACCCTTTTCCTCCTCTCACTAAAAATAATATCACTCTAGTTAGCTGGAGAGTCAATAAAAAAATAGATTTTTTTCAAAAACCATTAATTTTAAATTACATCTATATCAACTAATTTATTATCATCAAAAACAAGTTTAAATGTAAGTAAATAACTAGAATCTCCATCAAATAATATTTTATCTTTATACTTTATATATTTCAAAAACTCTATATCACACCAATCTTTAAGAAGATACATAATAGAAGTATTATGAGATACAATTGCAATATTACATCCTCTATATTTATCTATTACTTTTTTTATACCTTTACTCATTCTATCTCTTACTTCTTTTTGACTCTCACCATTACCTACTTTATAATTTTCATCTCTAAATTGTAACTCTTCAAAATCTAGAGGTAATTCATCCCAAGACAAAACACCATGAATTCTTTCATTAAATTCACTCATTACTTGAACTTCTAAATTACATCTATCTGCAATATATTTAGCAGTCCCAATAGCTCTAGCATAATTACTTGAAATAACTACATCAATATCAAGAAACTCTTTTTTCTTACTATGCTCGTAAGCAAGTTTTTCTCCTTCAACAGATAAAATACTTTTTTCATTTCTTAAAAGTATAGAATCATCATTAGATACATGATTAACCTCCAAAGTTTTAGAATGTCTCATCAAATAAACAACAGTCCTCAAAAAACCACTTCCTCATTCTATTATTCATAATTAACTTTACAAATAATATTATCATTTTCTTTTTTTATAATATCTTTTAATGTATAAGGTTTCAAATTATAATTATCTATATCACTAATATTTACAACTATAAATTCTTGATTCTTATCTTCAAGAGGTTTTATTTTATTAATATCATCTACTACAGTATGATATATAAATTCTATACTCTCTATATTTCTACTTTTTATAAAATTCTCATTTACAGAAACTAATTTATATAAAGCATCTATTCCAAGTTCTTCATTCATTTCCCTTTTAATAGCGTCATCACTACTCTCCATAAAACATACTCTACCACCAGGAAGAAGAAACTCTTCTCTACCTTTTACTCTAAAAAGTAATACTTTTTCATAATTCTCATCAGTAATAATCGCAGAGCATCTAACTAAAAACCTATATTTATCTACATTAACATCTATATCCATAATTCTACCTCCTTATAACCTTTCCATCTAAATTACATATATAACACTCTGGACAAATACTTTTAATACTATCTAACATATCACTATCTTTTTCATAATCTCGTCCAACAAGTATACCTTCAATTAAATTAGAAGGAATACTAAATACAATAGCACTCTCTCTATCTGTAAAGAAATCATTTTTGTTTCTTCTATCTTTTATAAATTTATCATAATAATTTTTATTAACAAAACTCTTTAACTCTTCATCACTTATATTATTACTTAAATTTAAAATATCCCCTTTTAATAATTCTTCTACATATATATTATCACCATTAAATATAATACCTATCTGTACTCTATCTTGAACTAGGCTAGGTAAAAATCTTGCTTCTTTTGTCTGTTCCATAACCCACATATGCGCATCAACATTTTTAGTAATCTCAACAATATCTTTCATTTTATCATAAGGAATAACTTCAGTTTCATCTTTATTCATAGAGCGTCCATTATCGACTAATCTACTAAACTTAATATAATCTTTAAGTAGGTAATCTTCTTTTAAATTCCATACTCCAACCGCACCAGGATATTTTGAAGTTCTCCCAGAAATGAACATACTAGATATTAATCCATTACTTACAATATCTTCTAATCCATCAAAATTTTTATAAGTTCCATGAAGTAAAGTACCTTTCCGTAAAAACACATCATCTCCTACTTCATAATTATGTTTAGGTATTTTATAATTATCAAAAGCATTATAAAAATTATCTATCTGTTTTAAAACTATATCACAACTATTACCTTCAAAATTATCTTCTGCGTATTTTATAAAATAATCTCTATCCATTAATGTTCTCCTAAACTATATTTTTTAACTTCTCTATTATATTTAATCTATTTTCTTTAATAACGATATTTTCATCATGAGTTTTAATCATATTAATAACATCATCAATATCATACCATTTAACAGATGACAACTCTTCCTTTTGAATAATAAAATCATTTTCATTCATATCTAATATAGTATAATAAATTCTAGTTAAGCAAGCATTTTCTACTAGAATATTCAAATCATTTATTGTTAAACTTACTCCAAGTTCTTCTTTTACTTCTCTTAAAGCAGCATCTTCAATACTTTCCCCATGAATCACTCCACCAGCAAGAGGTGCAAGTTTATTTGGAT
>CANQUW010000100.1 GCA_947627145.1 uncultured Bacilli bacterium | reverse complement strand
TAAAGTTTCCTGATAAAGATATTCAAAATTATGTATTTTCATATTTTGGAGTTGCTGCAGTTAATGTTCGTAATATATGCGATTATGATTGGACTATTACTAATACTTTATATTTTGATGGTAAGCCAATAGATAGAATGAGTCATGAATACGATAATATTATCGATGAACTTTATGTTAGTGCTATACAGAATCCTTTATATAGAATGGCTTTGTTAAAATGTAATAAAGATATTATTCATTCTATTGGTAAAGAGAGTAAGGAAGAAACTACTTTTACTAGATATGAATTTGAAAAGGAAATTAATTGTTTAAAAGATTTTGTTAAAGTGAAAAAATTTAAATAAAGGTGTTGCAAAAGATTACCTTTTGTGGTACTATGTATATGTCAACATAATTTATGTTGATATGGTAGCACTTGATAATTTGTTCCTGTGTTGAGTGTTACTTTGTGTATGTTACGTAAGAAGGTTTTATTTTATTTTTTCTTATTCGTACATTACTCCTTTCTATAATTGTTTATAGAATGAAAAGAGCAAGGCTTTAGGCTTTGCTCTTTTGAGTTTCTCTTATAGATTTATATAAATACTCTGTTATTTTTATAACCATTTTTTTATCTTCTGTACTTAGATTTTTATATGTAGATAACATATCTTTCATAGAAGTAAACCATTTTTTGTCTAACTCTTTAAATGAAGTTGTTTTAGTGGATGCTAGAATATTGTATAAAATATCTGTGAAGTTTTCTCTTTCTTCTTTTGTCATTTTACTTAACCAATCATTCATTACTTCTTTTATAAAATCACTATTGTTATCTACATTTTTTAGATGTTTAAATTTAGGACCTTCCATTTGCCATGAGAATAAGTCATGTTGTAATATTAAGACTTCACTACTTTTTATTACTTGTGGTTCATCACAAGAATTAAGTAATCTTCCTATAATAGATGTTTGTGGAATAAAAGTTTCTATTTTATCTTCTATTGATTTATAATCATCGCTGTTAGTTACATTTTCTAAAAATCCTGGTCCATCATTATTATAGATAGTTATTATTTTTCTTTTTATATTTGGATTTGCATTAATAGATGCAAACATAGCAAGATTACCACCTTTAGAGTGTCCTCCAACGTACAGTTTATTTTTAATATTTACATGAATATTATTTAAGTAATTTAGGGCACTTATTTGGGAAGGTACTTTATCTCTAAAAGTCATATTGAAATCTTCTTTCCAACCAATAAAAGTATTATCTGTTCCTCTAAAAGATATATATAAATAATTATTTGGTAGTTCAATTGTTATTGCTGCAAATTGTTTTACTTCTTCTATATTAGTATCATATTCAAAATCTTTTAATATTAAATCTTTATATCTATTACTTTCTTTTAGTAGTTTTAATAATTTTATATCTTCTTCTTTTTTAAATTTGTCTTTATATTTTATTAATTTTTTATATAAATCATTTATTGTTATAGATTCATTATTTTTTAAGACAGATTCCATTGGGAAGTAAGATATTCTTGAACAGATTAAATTGTCTATTTCATTAAATGGAGAATTATTGAAATCTAAATCTCCACGCCATAATAAATAATCAAATATGTTTCCCATTTTCATTACCTCTTTATATTATATTACTTTATTTCTAGTTTGTTATCGGGTTTTAGTGAAAGTATGTAGTCATTTTGTTCATTGCTTTTTAATTTAGTATAAGTAACACTACATTCATCAAATAATTTACGAGATGCAATATTATTTTTGGAATTTTTATATTTATCAGATAAATATACTACATGTTTAATACCGGATTGAATAATTAGTTTTGCACATTCATTGCATGGAAATAAATCTACATATATAGTTGCGCCTTGTAAGTCGTGTCTTGAACCTCTATAGTTTAGAATAGCATTAAGTTCTGCATGGCATACATAAGGATATTTTGTTTCAAGTTCTTCTCCATCTCTTGCCCAAGGAAATACATCATCATCAAACCCATTAGGTGTTCCATTATAACCAATTGATAAAATTCTATTTGTTTTATCAACAATACATGCTCCTACTTGAGTAGATGGATCTTTACTTCTTCCTGCCGCTAGTTTAGCAACTCCCATAAAAAATTGGTCCCAACTTAAATAATCTTTTCTTTTTTTTGTCATATTACTACCTCCATTAGTATTCTATCATATATTAGATAAAAAAACTTGTACTTTTAAGATATTTCGACAAATTATTGTCATTTTATAGTTTATTCTTGTTATGGTGATTAAAATGATAAAAAAGATTTTTATAACTTTAGTGGTTGCTATAACATTAGGTAGTATTATGGGAATATTTTTACATGATAAATTTAGTAGTGATGTTTTAGCTCTTGGAAAAAATGAAAAACTTATATTTTTAAGAGAAGGGGTTTATACTTCTAAAGAAGTAATGGATAAAAATACTAAAAGAATAGATCCTAAGTTAGTTGTTTATGATGATGGTAAGTATTATGTTTATGTTGGTATTACTGGTAATAAAAAAATTGCATCTAAAATAAAGAAAATTTATGATGATATGGATATAGAAGTTTATGAAAAAGAGATTAGTGTAGATAATGAGACTTTTATTAATAATGTATATGAATTTGATAGTTTGATGTTATCATCTAAAATACAAGAAATTATGACAGTAGAGGAGGTAATTTTATCAAATTATGAAGAAGTTTTTGGAAATGGTGCGTAGGTTTTAAAAAAAATCACTATAATATATATAGGTGATGAAAAATGAATTATAAAATTAAAGATATTCCAGAAGAGGAAAGACCAAGAGAAAGGTTGCTTGCGAGTGGTGTTAGTAATTTAAGTAATACAGAGTTGTTGTCCATTATTTTGAAAACTGGTACTAAGAATAGAAGTGTTAGTGAGCTTGCAGTCGATATATTAAAAGAAGTTAAGGATATAAATAATCTTCAAGATATTACTCTTTCTAAGTTAGAGAGTATTAAAGGTATCGGACGTGTTAAAGCAATTGAAGTAATTGCGGCAATAGAGTTGGGTAGACGTATTTTTACTTGTAAAAAGCAAAATAAAAAACTTACGTTTAGGGATGCAAAAAGTATTTGGAGAGAATGTAGAGAGTTATTTATAAATAAAAAACAAGAATGTTTTTATTGTTTATATTTTAATAATAAGCAGGAATTAATAGAAAGGAAGTTGTTGTTTATGGGAACAATTAATCGTAGTGTGGTACATCCAAGAGAAATATTTAGAGAAGCATATTTATTAAGTGCATCTTCTATTATATGTATTCATAATCATCCATCAGGAGATGTAAGTCCTAGTATAGAGGATATTAGATTTACTAGAAATATTATGGAAATTGGTAAAATACAAGGAATACCAATTTTAGATCATTTAATAGTAACAGAGGATGATTATTATAGTTTTTATGAAAATAAGAATATTTTATGATTGAAAGATATCTATAAATATATTATAATAATTACGAAAAA
>CANQUW010000099.1 GCA_947627145.1 uncultured Bacilli bacterium | reverse complement strand
TCAATGAATTATTTATTAGAAGCTGGAGTTCATTTTGGACATCAAAAAAGAAGATGGAATCCAAAAATGAAACCATACATTTATACAACAAGAGATGATATTTATATTATCGATTTACAAAAAACATCTGCTAAAATTACAGAAGCATATGAAGCAATGAAAGAAATAGCAGAAAGAGGAGGAAAGTTCTTATTTGTAGGAACTAAAAAACAAGCTCAAGAAGCTGTAGAAGAAAGTGCAGTTAGAACTGAACAATATTTTGTTAATGAAAGATGGTTAGGTGGAACACTTACTAACTTTAAAACTATACGTAGTAGAGTAAGACGTATGGAAGAGATTGAGAAGATGGAGTCAGATGGAACATTTGACTTACTTCCTAAAAAAGAAGTTATTGGAATTAAAAAAGAATATGAAAAATTAAACCGTAACTTACGTGGTATTCGTGATATGAAAAGAATCCCACAAGCTTTAGTAATTGTAGATCCTCGTAAAGAAGAAATAGCAATTAGAGAAGCTCGTAAATTAAAAATACCTGTATTTGGAATTGTTGACACTAACTGTGACCCAGATATGGTTGATTATGTTATTCCTGCAAATGATGATGCAGTACGTTCTGTTAGATTAATAATAGGAGCACTAGCAAATTCAATCGCAGAAGTTAACGGTAAAGAAATAATCGATTATGTTAGTGAAGATGATAAAGCTAAAGATGCTAAAAAGAACAATAATAAAAAGGATATAAAAAGAAATAATCCTAAAAAAGAAACAGTAAAAGAAGTTAAAAAAGAAGAAAAGAAAGAAACTCCTAAAGAGGAAAAAATAGAAGAAGCACCTAAAGAAGAAAAAAAAGAAAGTAAAGACTTAAATAGTATGACATTAGTAGAATTAAAAGAAATGGCAAAAGAAAAAGGAATCAAAGGATATTCTACAATGAAAAAAGCTGATTTAGTTCTAGCATTACAATAAAAAAGTTGGGTGCAATCCCAACTTTTTATTGAATTTTTTAAAAAATAATATATAATTAATATAGGTAAATAATATAAAATAAAAAGGAGAATAAATTATGTTTAGTGCAAAAGATGTAAAAGAATTAAGAGAAAGAACAGGGGCTGGAATGCTTGATTGTAAAAAAGCATTAGAAGAATGTGATGGAAATCAAGATAAAGCAATAGATTATTTAAGAGAAAAAGGTATTGCCAAAGCAGCTAAAAAAGAAAGTAGAATTGCTGCTGAAGGAATTTGTGTTATTAAAACAGAAGGTAATAAAGCTGTAATACTTGAAGTTAATTCTGAAACTGACTTCGTTGCTAAGAATGAAGAATTTAAAAACTTTGTAGATGCTTTAGCTACTACTATTTTAAATAGTGATGCTAAAACTATGGAAGATGCATTAAAACTTGATATGGATGGAGAAAGTGTTAGTGATAAATTAATCGCACTTACTGCTAAGATTGGAGAAAAATTAAGTTTTAGACGTTTTGAAGTAGTAGAAAAAACAGATGAAGAAGTATTTGGAGATTACCTACACTTAGGTGGTAAAATCGGAGCTTTAGTAGTATGCAGTAATGTATCAGATGAAGTTGCAAAAGATGTTGCTATGCAAACAGCAGCAATGGCACCAATCGCTTTAAATCGTGAAGGTGTACCAGCTGATACAGTAGAGCACGAAGAAAAAATCATTAAAGAACAAGTACTTGGAGAAGGAAAACCAGAAAACATCGCTGAAAGTATGCCTTCTTGAACAAGCATTTGTAAAAGACTCTGGATTATCTGTAGAACAATATGTAAAAAACAATGGTGGAACAGTTAATAAAATGGTACGTTTTGCTGTTGGAGAAGGAATCGAGAAAAAACAAGAAGATTTCGCAAGTGAAGTTATGAGTCAAATAAACGGATAATTAAGAGGTGCTTTATGAAGAAAGTAGTTAGTATTTTTATAATATGTTTAATATTTTTAACAGGGTGTTCAGTTAAAAAAACAAGTGAAATTACTGATGAAGAGAAATTTGCTATGGAATATGATGTTGCAACAACAAATCCATTCTCTTATGTAAATTATAATAAATTATTAAATTTATTTGAAAGTGATAATGCAATAATTTATTTTGGTAGTAGTAATGATGAGAATTCTCAAACTATTGCTAAATTCCTAACTGAATCCCTAGAAGATGAAAAAATAGATACTATTTATTATTTTGATCCAACTAAACTAAATAAGAAAGACAAAAAAAGATTAGTAAAAATTATAAATAGTAAAACCAATGATGATTTAAACAATATAAAAATACCTAGTATTTATCTAATAAAAGATAAAGTTACTACTTCTTTAATAGATGAACTAGATCAAGAAAATTTAGAAAACCAAAGTGATTTAAGTTCAAACGAAAAAGAAGTAATTAAAAAAAGATATATAGAACTACTAGTAGAATAGAGATTGCTATAAATAGTAATCTTTTTCTTTTGCAATTATATCGAAAAAAAGTTCAAAATATACCTCTTATATATTGACTAATAATAAAAATATGATATGCTTATATTAGTTAACTAAAAGTTATAATAGGAGGATTTAGTATGGAATATAAGTTAGAAACAATTTCAAATTTATTTGAAGACTATGAAATAAGAAGTATATGGGATAAAGAAAAAGGAGATTATTATTTCAGTGTAGTGGATGTAATAAGTGCACTTACTGAAAGTAATACTCCAAAAAGATATTGGAGTGATTTAAAAAGAAGAATAACAGAAGAGGGAAGTCAACTGTACGAAAATATCGTACGTTTAAAAATGAAAGCACAAGACGGAAAATTAAGAGAAACTGATACTTTGGATACTGCAGGAATATTTAGACTTATAGAGTCAGTTCCATCAAAAAAAGCAGAACCGTTCAAAATTTGGCTTTCGAATTTAGGAAGAGAAAGAATAGATGAAGTATTTGATCCATCTATTGCAATCAACAGAGCTATCGAATATTACCGAAAAAAAGGTTATAGCGATGAATGGATTAAAATAAGAATTATAGCAATATTGGATAGAGAGAAACTAACTAATATTTGGAAAGCAGGAGGAATTAATAAACCTATTGAATTTGCAACTCTTACTAATGAAATATATAAAACTTGGTCAGGAATGACTGCTAGTGAATATAAAGAATTCAAAGGGATAAAAAAAGAAAACTTAAGAGATAATATGACGGATATAGAATTATCTTTAACTAATTTAGGAGAGATTGCAACAAGAGAAATTGCTAAGAGCCGTAATTCACATGGATTTTTAGAAAATAAAGAATCCGCAATAATGGGAGGACATACTGCTAAAGTTGCAAGAGATGATATAGAAAAAAGTTTATCTAAATCTATAATTAGTAAAAGTAATGCATTATCATATAAATATGTTGAAGAAGAAAAAATGATAAATAAAGTTGCATAGAATTAGTAGCAGAATAAAGATTACTAGAAATAGTAATCTTCAGACTGTTGACAAATAGGTAAATAAAACTACTTATTTGTCTTTTTGTATGTAGAAACTAATAATCTAGGGTTAT
>CANQUW010000098.1 GCA_947627145.1 uncultured Bacilli bacterium | reverse complement strand
ACCGAACGGTACGTACGGTGGTGTGAGAGGGAAAAGTATTCAAGAATTATCTTGAAAAGTTTTCTCTACTCGATTATTTTATAGTATTATTAATATAATAAATGTTTATAAAAAATAAAAAAATTATAATTTTTTGACTTGTTAATTGATTTTTTCTAGTATAATATAAGTGAGGGAGGAATATTATATGATTGCTGGTGTTTTAGTACAACTTTCTAATAGGAATATAGATCGTGTATTTGATTATAATATTCCTTTGGAATTACAAGATAAAATAAAAATAGGTATGAGAGTGGTTGTTCCTTTTGCTCATCAACATTTGGAAGGGTTTGTATTAGAAATTAAGGATAATAGTGATTTAGATGATCTTAAATTAATTGAGGATATAGTAGATTTAGATATATTACTTAGTGATGAACAATTAAAATTAGGACGTGATATGCAGAAGGATACTATGTCTACTTTGATTAGTTGTTATCAGGTAATGTTGCCTAAAGCTTTAAAAGCATCTTTTGGAAAAGGTGTTTCTAAAAAGTATGATACATTTTATAAATTTGGAGATGTTAAATTAGATAAAGTGAATCCTACTCAACAAAGGATTATAGATATAGTAGAAAAAAATGGCGAGATAAAGAGGAATGATGCTATTAATATTTCTAGTAGTTCTTTAAATACTTTAGTTAAAAAAGGAGTACTTGTACCTTTTAAACGAGAACATTATAGAGTAAATTATGATAATAAATTAGTTAAGCCTCATACACTTACTAGTGAACAAAAAGAAGTAGTAGATTCTATACTTAACGATAATAGTAAAAATACTTTTTTAATATATGGTGTTACTGGAAGTGGTAAGACTGAAGTTTATATGGAACTTATAGATTATTATTTAAAACAAGGTAAGACTGCGATAATGCTTGTTCCTGAAATTTCTCTTACTCCTCAGATGGTTAAGAGATTTGGAGATAGATTTGGAAATAAGATTGCTGCTTTGCATAGTGCTTTATCTGATGGTGAAAAGTATGATGAGTATAGAAGAATTTATAGAGGTGAAGTTGATATAGTTATAGGTGCACGTAGTGCTGTTTTTGCACCTCTTAAAAATTTAGGAATTATTATAATAGATGAGGAACATAGTGATTCTTATAAGCAAGATGCTTCTAATCCAAGATATAGTACACTTGATGTAGCGCATCATAGGGCAGAGTATAATGATGCTAAAGTTGTACTTGGTAGTGCAACTCCTACACTTGAGACTTTTGCTAGATCTCTTAAAGGAGTTTACAAACTTTTAACTCTTCCTCATCGTGTTAATGGTAGTCATCTTCCTTTAGTTAATATTGTTGATATGAATAAAGAACTTAGATATAGTAAAGGACATTTTTCTCGCGTAATGCTTGATAAAATAAAAGAGAAAAAAGATAGGAGAGAGCAAATTATACTTTTACTTAATCGACGTGGTTATTCTTCTTTTGTTACTTGTAAGAATTGTGGTTATACTGTAAAGTGTCCTCACTGTGATATTACTCTTACATATCATAAAACTAGTAATAATCTTAGATGTCATTATTGTGGTTATGCTACTCGTTTTGATAAAGTGTGTCCAGAATGTGGTGAAAAAGCTATGACAGATTTAGGAGTTGGTACTCAAAAGATAGAAGAAGAACTTTTAAAATTTATTCCTGGTATTAGAGTTTTAAGAATGGATTTTGATACTACTAGTAAAAAGGGAATGCATGAAAAGTTAATTACGTCTTTTAGAGAACATGAAGCTGATGTTTTACTTGGAACTCAAATAGTTGCGAAAGGACTTGATTTTTCTTCTGTTACTTTAGTTGGAGTCATGAATGCTGATACAAGTTTAAATATTCCTGATTTTAGAAGTAGTGAAAATACTTTTTCTTTACTTTCTCAAGTTGCGGGACGTAGTGGTAGAAGTAAAAATAAGGGAGAGGTAATTATTCAGACATATAATCCAGAGCACTATGCAATTAAGTTTGCAAAAAATCATGATTATTTAGGATTTTTTAAAGAGGAGATGAATATTCGTAGAAGTTTAAAATATCCTCCATATTATTTTCTTATATATATAAGAGTTAGTGGTCGTGATGATAAGCTAGTTTTAAAAGAAGCTTCTCGTATTAGAAATACTATAAATAATAGACTAGAATCTACTATAGTTTTAGGTCCTACTCCTTGTAATATTTTTAAAAGAAATTTTATGTATAGATACTCTATAGTTTTAAAGTATAAAAAGGATGAAGATCTTTATAAATTACTTTTGAAAATAATAGACTATTATAAGAGTAATAGAAAAATTACTATAGATTTAGATTTTAATCCTATTCATTTTGACTAATATTTATGGTCGAGATAATTTGTTAAAAAATAATAATTATAATAAGATAAATATAATTGTAAATTTGAAATATACATATTCAGGAGGTTAAAATGTTAGAAACTGAATTAAGTGATTTTAAGAATGCTATTAATCAGATAAAAGAAAGAATTAATGAAACTAGACTAAAAATATTTCAAAATGCAAATAAAGAATTATTAAATTTATATTTCTTTATTGGGAAAATTACTGTAGAAAATTCAAAATATGGAAATAACTTTATTAATAATTTGTCAATAGAATTAAAATTGTTATATCCTAATAAGAAAGGTTTTTCTGTTAGAAACTTAAAGAATATGAGAAAGTTTTATCTTGTTTGTTCAAAAAACGAAAAAGTGCAGAAAGCTTCTGCACTAATTCCATGGTCACATAATATTCTTATATTTGATAAAGTTAAAGAAGATGAAAAGAGATTGTGGTACATAAATCAAACTGCACAAAATGGTTGGGGATATTATGAATTACTAAATGAAATTAAATATGATTCATATTCAAGAAAAAAAGTAGATAAAAAATTAAATAATTTTAATAAGACATTACCGGATTCACAAAGTGAAATGGCAAAAGAAATTATGAAAGATCCATATATATTTGATATAACTACATTAAGAAAAAATTATATAGAAAAAGAATTAGAAAATGCTATGGTTGATAGAATAAAAAAGACTTTACTTGAACTTGGCAATGGTTTTAGTTTTGTAGGTAATCAATATAAAATAACAGTAGATAACGAAGATTATTTTATAGATTTATTATTTTATCATATAAAATTACATTGTTATATAGTTATTGAATTAAAAAATACAAAGTTTAAACCAGAATATGTTGGTAAAATGAATTTTTATCTATCGGCGGTAGATGATATGTTAAAAAGTGAAACTGATAATCCTTCTATAGGTTTGATACTTTGTAAAAATAAAAATAAGTTTTCAGTCGAATATACACTTAGAGATATTAATAAACCAATTGGAGTTAGTTCTTATGAGCTTACTAAATATTTACCTAAAAATCTAGTAGAAGAATTACCAACGGAAGATGATTTAAACTTGCATATTGACTTAGAAGAAAAATAAGGTGTGTTGTAGTTTCTATGATGACATTAAAATATAATATATTCTAGTATTGTTAGTTTTGACTAATAGGATAAAAATTGATATAATAAATAATAGTAGTGGAGGTGGATTTATGTTTGATAAAATACTTTCAAAAACTTTAGTTAAAGATTTGTTACATGAAGTTATTAGAG
>CANQUW010000097.1 GCA_947627145.1 uncultured Bacilli bacterium | reverse complement strand
AAAATAAAATCACTACAACATGAAAAAGATCAAGTAAAAGAAGTTAAAAAAGGTATGGATTGTGGAATTACCTTAGATGGTAATCAAGACTATAAAGAAAACGATACTATTGAAGTATACGAATTAGTAGAAGTAAAAAGATAATGAATAAAGTAAGAATTGAAAGATTAAATCATACCTTTTTAAAAGAAATAAGTATAATACTAGAAACAGAAGTAAAAAATGAAATATTAAAACAAGTAACTATAACAGATGTAGAAACTACAAATGATTTAAGTTTTTCTAAAGTATATTTTAGAATATTAGATGATTCTAAAAAAGTTGAAGTATTAAAAGCTTTAGAAAAAGCATCTCCATTTATTCGTAAATGTTTAAGTGAAAGAGTAGAAATAAGACATACACCAGAACTTAAATTTTTATATGATGAATCTATAGAATATGGAGAAAAAATAGAAAATATTTTAAATAATATAAATAAAGAAAAAAATAACCCTACTGAGTAAGTAGGAGTTATTTTTTTTCTTTAACTTTAACATCCAAAGCATCAGAAATATCTTTATATATAATACCATCTTTTAAAACATCAACATAAACTGGCATACTAATATTTCTAATATCTGAAACTTCTTCATTAATTTTTCTAAGTTGTTCTTTTTGAAAATCATTAATAGAATCTGGTAATTCAATAAATAATGTAAATGTAGATACTATTACAACAATAGTATTTTCATTCTTTAAATCCCAATTATTATTCTTAGTATATTCACCAATTACCTCAAAGTGATCTCTTTTAGTAAGAGGAATATCTGCACGTTTATCATTACTTATTAAAATAACACCACAATTTTTATTATTAGGAAATTGCTTTTTATAATTATTTAATAAACATTTTTTTAAATTAAAAGTTCTAAAATCATTAAGTATATTTTTTATGTAAAAAGAACTATTACCAACTTTTTCTTCACAAAAAGTACTAAAAGCAGCATCCATCTCATACTTATCAAATACATTAATTGCTTCATAATCATTTTCTAAATAATTATAACATGTATAATCAAATACTTTATTTTCATTATAAATTCTACGAGTAGTATTTGCAAGTTTACTATAACTATCCTTAGTTATATTTTTATTAATACAAGTAAATATTGCTTTTTCCTTATCATTATGAATAACTAAAGAATAATCATCTTTATTAATATATTTATCAAATAAAGGACAATTAGGGTCTTTAATATCTTTCATCATATCATCACTAATTTCTATAATTTTTTCATTTCCATCTTTTATTAAATATAAATCCATTTTTTCCTCCTTTAATTTTTTATTATACTAAAAAAAGAAGTATTATGCTACTTCTTTATAAACTTCTGTATTAAAATTATGTTGATTGTCTCCTAAAGTCTTAAGTTTTTCTGTATTAATTAAGAAATAATTATATTCAAGTAAATTACGTCTATCAGGAGTAACTGGGTCATCCCAAGTCAAATCTAAGTTGTACCAACTATTTTCAACATATACTGCATTCCACACATGAGCATCACTTGACACTCTAAAATTCTTTATACCTAAATCATTTAAAAATATTGCCATACTATCTGTATACCCACCACATAAAGCATAACCTTGAATCAAAGCACCATAAGCATTATCTGATTTATAATTAATTATATTATTATCACTTCTGTCAGAATCATAAACACTATTATTTATAATATAATCATGAATAGCTTTTATTTGATCTTGTTTTGTTAAAGATTTATCAAACAAATCATTTTCAATTTCTTTAACTTTAGAAGATATTTCATTAATCATATCATCACTATAAACATGGTCGATATTAATAGTAACTTTACCTAAAGAATCATATTCAGTCTCTAAATGTTTAAATCCATTAAAAGGATGAACATAATTATTTATATGAGATAAAGTAGTTTGATCATTTGCAAGTTTATCAATCTCATCTTTACATTCTTTATATTCATCTGGACAATAAAAGGTAAACTTATCTTTTCCAGCATTAATAGCCGTATAATAAATATTATAAATTTCTTGTAAATTATTAGGTTCAAAATCATCTGTATTCTGTACAAAAGAAAAATCATAATCACGATAATATTTATTAGTATTTCCTAAAGTAACAGTAGGTTTATCTTTTAATTGGTTAGGTACATAATCATATAAATAATTATAATATAAATCCATAAAAACATCTTTATAACTAAAACATACACCTAAAATTATTAAAAGTATACCTAATACTATAAACTTTTTCATTACAATCACCGCTTTTAGTATATCAAATGGACAAAATTAAGTAAATAAATACTTAAAACTAATCACAAATTTTACATGACAAATAATAATATAATTGTTGATAAATAAAGTTTATGTTATAATGAATCTAGATAGGGGAAGATAAATATGGATAATAAAGAAAAAAATAATGACTCACTTTCGGAAATGAATAACTTGTTTGGTACAAATATTACTACTAAAGACAAAGAAGAAACAAAAGATGTTCCAAGTGTTAATAATATTGAAAAACCTATAGAAGAAAGTAACAAAGAGGAAAATATAATTAAAGAAGAAATAAAAGAGACACAACAAGAAGAACAAAAAGAAGATATAAAACCAAAAGATGATAATAAAGAAGAAAAACAAGAGGAAGAATTTAAACCTATAAATGAACCAGTAATACAAGAGAAAGAACAAAAATTTATAAATGAAGAATATGTAAATAAAGATGAAAACAAACCATTAGTAGATAAAGTTCCAAATCATGAAAATAAAGAAAATAATGGATTAATAAGTGAACTTATTGATACTTGCGAACACTTTGATTTTAAAGAAGTAAAAATAAACATTGCACTTATAGGATTTGCTATTTCGCTTGTAGGTGCAGTACTTTATAATTTAATAATTACTATACCAGGAGTAGTACTTTCATATCTTGCTTATAAACAAGCTTTAGAAAACAAACTAACTAAACAAGATAAATTACTTGGAGTATTAGGTATGGCACTTGGTATATGTTGTGTAGCATCTTTAATAATAACTAAAATATCAAGTCTATTTTATTAAAAAAGAAAGAGGAGGAGTAATATGAAAACATGCCCAAAATGTAAAATGCAAATAAGAGATGAAGATAAAATATGTCAATTTTGTGGTGCCGCTCAAATGACAGATGATAGTCCTATGAAAAAATATGAACAAGAAAAAGAGGATAGAAAAAACACCATAACACCAGAAAGAAGACGTGCTAAAAGACAAGAAAACATAGCGTTGCTTGTAAATTTTATAATAATTGTAGGTTTTATCGCAATCTTTGCATTAATAATATCAATATTTTTTAAACAAGAGTTTATGGATATGATTAATAGTATAGTAAGATATTTCAAAAACTTAATGAATCGTTAAAGAGGAAAAACCTCTTTTTTTGTGTATAAAAAAACCTATAAGTAATTCTTATAGATTATTCTACACTATTTTTCATCTTCATTAATCTAGATTTCATACGAGCTGCTTTATTTTTATGAATACGACCACTACTATATGCTTTATCTATTCTTTGTAAAGCAATATTTAATTTAGTAGCAATTTCTTCTTTGTTTCCTTCTTTTACACTTGCTTCAAACTTTTTAACAGCAGTTCTCATACTAGAAGT
>CANQUW010000096.1 GCA_947627145.1 uncultured Bacilli bacterium | reverse complement strand
ATCGCAAGAACTGATATCAAAGCTATGAGAAAAAATGTCCTTGCTAAATGTTATGGTGGAGATGTATCACGTAAGAAGAAACTTTTGGAAAAACAAAAAGCTGGAAAGAAAAAGATGAAAATGTTAGGAAGTGTAGAAGTTCCTAGTGAGGCATTCCTTTCAATTTTATCTACTGATGAAAAATGATAAAATCAATGTATATTCATATCCCTTTCTGTAACCATATTTGTTCTTACTGTGACTTTCCAAAAGTATATTATGATGAAAGTTTTATAAATAAATATCTAAATGCTTTAGAAAAAGAAATAGATAAAGTTTATAAAGGAGAAGTACTTTCTACTATTTATATAGGAGGAGGTACTCCAAGTGCTTTATCAATAGATGAAACTCGCCACTTATTTGAAATACTTTCAAAACTAAAAAAAGAAGAGTCTTGCGAATTTACAATCGAGGCTAATTTTGATTCAATAGATGAAGAAAAATTAAAACTATATAAAGAACATGGAATTAACAGAATAAGCTTTGGACTAGAAACAACCAATACTAAACATTTAAAATTTTTAAATAGATGCCTTGATAAAAATAAAGTAAAAGATATAATAAATAAAACTAAAAGTATTGGTATAAATAATATTAATATAGATTTAATGTATGGTCTTAAAAATGAAACTATAGAAGATTTAAATAAAGATATAGACTTTATCTTATCTTTAGATATAACACATATCTCAACATACTCTCTTATTATAGAAGAACATACCAAGTTGTTTATTGATAAAGTAGAATACATTGATGAAGACCTAGACTATAAGATGTATGAAGTTATAAGAAAAAGACTAGAAGAAAATGGTTTTCATCAATATGAGATATCTAACTTTGCAAAAGAAGGTTATAAGTCCCGTCATAACCTAACTTACTGGAATAATGAAGAATACTATGGAGTAGGTATGGGCGCTAGTTTTTATATAGGAAACACAAGAGGTTCTAACACTAGAAGTTTAAATAAATATATAGAAGGAAATTATTTATATGAAACAGAAGAACTATCTCTTGATGATAAATGTACTTATGAAATGATTTTAGGACTTAGAAAAGTAGAAGGAGTAAATAAAAATAAATTTTATCGAACATACTATTGCATTATTCCTGATAAGTTTGATATAATGGAACTAGAAGATAGAGGATTGCTTGAAGAAAATGATGAGTTTATTTATATACCAAAAGATAAACTTTATATTCAAAATGAAATACTTATATCTTTTGTAGGAGGGAAGTAGAAATGAAAAGTGATTTATTTAAAAGAGAGTTAGAATATATTAAAAGTGACAGAATAAGAAAGAATGCAACTACTATGATAGAGCTTTTACCAGATTATTTCTTTGAAGTCCCTGCAGCGTCAACTGGAAAATATCATCCAAAATATGCACAAGGTGAAGGTGGACTACTTCGTCATACTAAAGCAGCTGTTCGCTTTGCAAAAGAAATATTAGATAATCCATCATTTAAAGAAGACTTTACAGATGATGAAAGAGATATTATGATAATGGCATTAATTTTACATGATGGATTAAAACTTGGAAAAGAAAAAGAACGTTATACTAAATTTGATCATCCAATTTTAATTGCGAACTACATTGAAGAAAATAAAGAAAAATTATCTCTTAGTGAAGAAGAACTAAATTTAATAACATCAGTTATAAAAACTCACATGGGACCATGGACAACAGATTACTTTGGTAACGAAGTATTAAAAAAACCAGAAACTAAATATGAGAAATTTGTCCACTTATGTGATTATCTTGCCAGTCGTAAATGTTTTATATTAGAATTTGATGATAATAACAATATTATTGGGTAAGGTGATATTATGTTAGAAGGTAAGTATATAGTAATTGAAGGAGTAGATTGCTCTGGAAAAGAAACACAATCAAAACTACTAGAAGAACGTCTAAAAAAAGAAGGATATGACGTAGTAAGATTTTCATTTCCAGTATACGAAAGTCCTACAGGAAAAATAATTAAAGAAGATTTTCTAGGAGCAGATAAAGATTCTATTTTTAAAGAAGGACCAGTAGGAGTTGACCCACGTGTTTCGTGCCTTTATTATGCAGCAGACAGAAAATATAATATAAAGAAAGCCGAAGAATATATAGACAAAGGTTATTTTGTAATATTAGATCGTTATATATCTTCTAATATGGCTTATCAAGGAAGTAAAATAGAAGATGAAAATGAAAGATTTTATATGTATAATTGGATTGATAAACTAGAATATTGGCTTTTAGAGTTACCACGTCCTGATATGACAATATACTTAAATATGCCTTACGAATATACAAAAGTTTTAAAACAAAATAGAAAAACACTTGATGAAATAGAAAAAAGTGATGATTACTTAAAGAAATCAGTCGATGCTTACTTAGAACTTTCAGAACTCTATAACTGGACTAAAATAGACTGTATAAAAGATAATAGTATCAGAAATAAAGAAGATATTGCTGAAGAAATATATAAAGAAGTAGTAGATAAACTACTAAAGTAAAGGTTGTGATATTATGGATTACACCATGTTAGTAAATAAATATCATAAAATATCCATAGAAGAAATTAATAATATAAAAAAAGTCTCTTATAAAAATGCTTTAAACGAAAGTGTTTTAGTAGAAGAAGAGACTCTTTTACATTTTTTAAAACTAAAAGAATCTATAAAAGCAAAAGAAAATATAACTATGGAAATAGATTCTGCATTTAGAAGTATAGAAGAACAAGAAGAATTACTAGAAGTTCATAAAAAAAATTATGGAGAGGGTTATTCTAAAAAATATGTTGCTTTACCTAAAACTTCAGAACATCATACTGGACTAGCAATTGACTTTATTATTAAAATAAATAATAAATTTCCATCTAATAATGATGATATTATGAAAAATAGAGAAATATATGAAAAAGTACATCCATATTTATCTGAGTTTGGTTTTATTTTAAGATATCCTAAAGAAAAAGAAAAAATAACAGGATACAATTATGAACCATGGCACATTAGATATGTAACAAGAGAAGTTGCAAAAGACATCTCATCAAGAAACTTAACTTTAGAAGAGTATTATATAAAAGAAAATAGTGGAGTACTACTTGTAAATAAAGAAAAAAATATGACATCCCGTGATGTTGTAAATATTGTAAGTGAAATTTTAGGTATTAAAAAAGTAGGTCATACAGGAACATTAGATCCACTTGCTGAAGGTCTTTTAGTAATAACAATTGGAGATGCAACTAAAATAGGAGAACTACTTACAAACGAAGATAAAGAATATATTGCAGAGTTCACTCTAGGATATGAAACAGATACACTTGATACAGAAGGAAAAATCACAAACAAAAAAGAACCAGATAAAAATATTGATATACAAAAAGCATTAAAATATTTTACTAAAGAATATATGCAAGAAGTACCAATATATTCTGCTGTTAAAGTAAATGGTAAAAAACTATATGAATATGCAAGAAAAGATGAAGAAGTAGAATTACCTAAAAAACTTGTTAATATAAAAAAATTAGAATTATTAGAAGAAAAAGATAATACTTATAAAATAAAATGTGTTGTATCAAAAGGTACTTATATTAGAAGTTTAATACGTGATATAGGAAGATACTTAAATACATATGCTACTATGACTTATCT
>CANQUW010000095.1 GCA_947627145.1 uncultured Bacilli bacterium | reverse complement strand
TTGAAATAGAGGATAAGAAATCAATAAAAAAAGAAGAAAACTTTATTGTGTCATTTGAACAAGAAAACGTGGTTTTCTCATATTGCAGTAGAAGTACCTGGAGAAGAAACATCTAATGAATGGTTAGAACCTGTAACAAATGAAGAATATGATAATTTATGAAAAATAAGAAAATAATAATATTTATTATAATAGTAATTTTAATTTTAATATCTATGTTGTTATTGTTTCCAAATAATAATACAAAAAAGCAAGAAAAAACAAAAGATAAAGAAATTAAAGAAACAAAAAAATTCACTTGGAAAAAAGATAGTGTAGAAAATCATAACATGAATAAAGATATTATAGATTCATTTAATGAATCTATAAAAACTAAAGAAATAACATCTAGTCTTATTATTAAAGATGGAGTTATAGTAAATGAATATTTTAAAAATGGTTATAATGAAAATAGTGTATTTCCTATTCACTCATGTTCTAAAAGTATCACAGGAACTTTAACAGGAATAGCTATTGATAAAGGTTATATTGATAGTGTAGATGTTTTAATTTCTAATTATTTTGATGAAATAAAAAATGGAAATAATGACTTACAAAAACAGATTACTATAAAACATCTTTTAACACATACATCTGGATTCATATCAACTGATACATCTATTTGGGATGATTGGAGAAAGTCTAACAACTGGACTTCATATATGTTTAATAGTCAAATGCAAAATACTCCAGGAACAAGATTTAGATATTCTACTGGTAATACTCATGTTTTATCAGCTTTACTTGAAAAAGCAATTAATAAAAATTTATTTGAATTCGGTAAAGAAAATCTATTTGATAAAATGGATATGAATAGTATAAAATGTGAAACATCTCCTGAAGGAGTAACTGACGGAGGTAATGGTTATACTTTAACAGAATATGATTTTGCAAAATTTGGATTACTTTATCTTAACAATGGAAAATGGGAAGGAAAACAACTAATAAGTCCTACTTGGATTTCTGAATCAACAAAAGTACAAGTAGAAAGAGGACAATATACAGATTATGGTTACCAGTGGTGGATAAGAGAAGTAGGAAATAATAATTATCATTGTTATTATGCTCAAGGTTTTGGTGGACAATTTTTATTTGTTATACCAGATCAAAACTTAATAATTACTTTCACTAGTAACTATAATAGTGATGATTATTCTGATATGTTTTATAGTTATGTAAATGATATATCTAATTCAGTGATAACAAATTAAATAGTAATTTAATAAGCAAGTCTATTTTTAGATTTGCTTTTTGTGTTATAATGTTATTAATTAGATAAAGTAAGTTGTAGGTAGGAGGAAATAAAATGAAAATAACATTAATAACAGGAAACTGGGCTAAAGTTGCTCAAGCAAAAAGTTTTTTAGAACCACTCGGAATTGATGTGGATAATGTAAAAAGGGATACGATAGAAATCCAAGCAGATTCTGTTGAAGAAGTTGCAAAATACTCTGCTAAGTGGGCAAGTGAAGAATTAAAAGAAAATGTTGTAAAAAACGATACAGGCATAATGATAGAAGGATTAAATGGTTTCCCTGCTGCATATACACATTATGTTCAAGATACACTTGGTATGGAAGGTATATTAAAACTAATGGAAGGTGTGGAAAATAGAAAAGCAAAATTTGTTCAAGCTCTAGCGTATTGCGAATATGGAAAAGAACCTATTGTTTTTTCATCAATAACAGAAGGAACTATTGCAAAAGAACAAAGTGGAGAACATGGTTGGAGTTGGGATTTTATATTTATACCTAATGGTCATGATAAAACTCTTGGTAACTATGAAGATGAAGAACGTTTGAAAATGTGGAATGATACAGGGTATGAACAATTAGCAGATTATTTAGATAAAAACAATTAAAATTATACATAAAGAATAAAGATTTTATAATAAATTGATAATAAAAAAATAAAAACACCAAAATATGAAGTTTTCAAATAAAGTTGAGGTTAATTCTCAACTTTTTCTAATAGATTTTAGTTATTATAACCTTCTAATAAACTATAGAATATGTTATAATATGAATATAGAAAAGAGGTGTAGTTATGATTGGAAAAATCAGAAAGCAACCAATATTAGTTGTAATTATTGGTTTGATTATCGGGGTTGGTGGAATATTTTTAATACCTACTGGAAAAGATAACTTATCAATGGCTTTGATTCGTTATGTTCTAGCAGCTATTATGTTTGGCATTATGATTTTAATGGGAGCTTCAAAAAGTCTAAAAAATTATAAAGATGGTTTTTCATATGATATGCGTAATTGTAGATATATTTTATGTATTGCCTTATTCTTTGGAATGATTGGATTTATACCAGGACTTCTTAGATTTGGATTTTCTACAGATGTTTTAGTAAAAGAAATTACTGCATTTATATTATGTATTGGTGTAGGACTTTTTGAAGAAGGATTATTTAGAGGAGTAGTATTTCAAGGAATACTTAGAAAAACAGGAAAGACACGTAAAGGCATTTGGACTGCAGTAATTATTTCATCACTTGCATTTGGAGTTGTACATGTTTATACTTATATTACTGGTGGTAGTTATGACTTAATGGGAATTATCCAATCAGTTGGAAAGACTTTACAAACAGGAATATTTGGTTTATTACTAGCAGCAGTATATTTAAAAACAAAAAATATATGGGGTATTGCTTTAGCACATGCACTTAATGATTTTTTATTAATGCAAGCATCTATGTTTACTGTTACTAAAATTGGTGGATATGTACAGGATGGTGTAATGGGTATTGCTACTATTGTTATATATGTTATTCAATTACTTTTATATATTCCAATATTAATTAAATCAATAAAAATGATAAATGAGATTAAAGCTCCTGAATATGGACTTTTTAAAGTAAAATAAATAATAGTTTGTAGGAGATATTATTAAAGAAAGTTTTAATAATTATAAATTAAAAACTATGAAATTATAAAAATCAAAGAAAAATAATCTTTGATTTTTCTGTTATATATACTTTTTCATTAAAATATGATATAATATGTAACTTGAAAAGGAGAAAGGTCATGAAAAACTGTGTAATTATATATAATCCTCAAAGTGGAAAACAAAGAAAAAATATAAATAAAAAAACACTACAAAAGATTGCTAGTAATCATGGATACTATTTGCACTTTATAAAAACAAGAAAAAATAAAGATGCAACATATATTGCTAGTAAGTTAAATCTAAATCAAGATGATGTTTTAATCGCAACAGGAGGAGATGGCACTTTACACGAAGTAATAGAAGGAAATATGCAAAGAGAAACAAGAACAATTACAAGTCTTCTTCCACAAGGTACTGTAAATGATGTTGGAAATATGTATGGCTTTACTACAAATGCCGCAAAAGATTTAGAACTTCTATTATCAGGAGAAGTTAAAAATGTAGATACTTGCCTAATTAATAATACACCATTTGTCTATGTTGCATGTTTCGGTAATTTAGTAAATGTTTCTTTTGACACTCCACACGACTTAAAAGAAAAATATGGAAAACTAGGTTATGTTTTGTATGGTGCTAAAGAAATAAAAAAAGATATTGAAATGTATGATGTAAATTACACAGTAGAAGGAAAAACATATAATGATAGATTTTCTTTTATGTTTATAACAAACACAAATAGAATCGCAGGAATAAATAATGTATTTAACGATGTAAAACTAGATGATAATAAATTTGAAGTAATTTTATGTAAAGCAGATAACTTAAAAGATTGTCTTAAAGAAATAAAAAATATTATTTTATAT
>CANQUW010000094.1 GCA_947627145.1 uncultured Bacilli bacterium | reverse complement strand
AAGTATGTTTTTTGAACTAACTCAAGTAACAGGACTATATTATATTTATAAATATCCTTATAGAGTATTTGACATAGATGACTTAATAATGAATACTCTAGGAGGATTAATAGGGTTTCATATAATGTATTACTTAGAAATATTATTATCAAAAAAACTAAAATAAAAAAACAAAATATACTTTCAATAATAATCGAAAGTATATTTTTTAAGAAAAAATAAAAAATTTTTAAAAAACTATGAATTTGTACAAATTCACTAAAAAAATAGCCTGAATTTGTACATTTTCTCCTAGGAGAAAATGTACTTTTTCGTGTGAAAATCGGGGTGAATTTTAAAAATTTGCGATTTGCATTAATATTTTTCTTGTGATAGACTGATGCTAACTTTTTATTTGAAGGAGAAATTCCTTTAAGTAAAAAGAAATTTTAATGAAAGGAGGTATCCTATGGTAACAGAAGTTTATGATAACCTAAAAAGTATTCATGCTTTTTCTGGTAGTGAAAAATTAAAGAAAGCAGAGTTTTATCCTTTAGTAAAGGATAAAATGTATCGCATAATGTTTTCTAGAAAACATAAAAACTTTATAAGTTACTTTCTATCATCATTACTTAATCTTGATTATAATTATGTATATAATAATATTGAGATTGCAAATAGTGTATTAGTAAATGAAAAAACTAATGAAGTTACTAAAACAGTAGACTTAATTTGTAGGTTAGATGATAATTTTTTTATACTTGAGATGAATGGACAAGCATTATTTTCTACCTTAAAACGTAACAAAACATATTTATATAAAGTATTAGGGTCTTACTTAAAAACAGATGATAAAAGAGATGAAGATTCTACTCTAACAGAAGAAGAGAAGAAGTTAAGGAGATATAAACGTATTTATCTTATTAATATAAACAACTTTTATCCATCAACTGCGAAAGAAACATTAGACATAGAAGAGACTGTAATCATAAGAAAAGATAAACTACTAAGTTACGGAAAAGATTATGAAATTTATGATATCTACTTGCCTTTAATCCATGACTTATGGTATACTAACAATAAGTTAACAGAAATAGATAAAAAAAGAACTTTAGAAAAGTGGGAAGAGTTTTTATTAGTAACATTAGAAGATGACTCTGAAGAACTTCAAAAAATAATAAAAAAGGAGGATATTTATATGGAATACAGAGAGAAAGCAAAAGAAGCAAGTGATGAATTAAACTTAGATTTTTCATGGGCATCAATAGAAGCAGATGAAGAATATAAGCCACTGGAATTAGCAGAAGCCAGAGAGTTAGGATTATCCGAAGGAAAAAGTCTTGGGCTTGCTGAAGGCGAAGAACGTGGTATTGAACAAACTAAAAAAGCAACAGCAAAAGAACTATATAAAAACCATGTTAGTATGAACATAATACAAAAAGTAACTGGTTTTAGTGAAGCTCAAATAAGAAATATATGTTTATAGGTATATTTCTTTTCTTAAGTAATAATAAATAAATAAATAGAAAAAACTATTTAGATAGTTTTTTTGACTATTAAAAGAGTTATTTTTTTATATAATAGGAAAGTCATACTTTGACTAAAAAAATAATAAAATAAAAAAATAGAAGCAAAAAACGTAGGAGTTAATCCTACTATTTTTCTTCTATTAGTTTTAATTATCCTTTGTATTTATGGTGGTAACCACGTTTAGATTTATAATCAATTGGTACACATTTATTGTGTTTACATTTAGGGCAAATAGTTGTTGGTGGAGTAGAAGCAGGAAGACCATTAAGCATATCTTCTTCTTCAAATTCATGTACCATTTCTATTGGTGCCTCAAATTTTACTTTACATTTAGGACAAATGTAATTTACTACTTTACCACTAAGCTTAATGGGTATAGTAGAAAAATCAAACTTAATCATATTTACACCTCCTCAAGTAATTAAAGCTATTACTTTCATTTTAACATTACATTTAGGACAATACAAAGGATTTCTTTTAAAATATTTTTTTATTATGAGTTCGTATTTCAATAGTTGTCTTCTAATTGGTATTTTAATATCATCAATCAATTTTTTGATTTTGTTATGTAATTTAGGTTTCTTTCTATAAAAACCATAATATCTTATAATTTTATAATTTTTTGGTAAAACATGTCTAAGAAGTAAAAAAATAAAATCATAAACATGGATAGTTACTTCATGATAAGATTCATCTTCATGAGCGTTATAAAAGAAAGTAACCATATCATTTTCATATTTTATAATTCTGTTTTCACTAATGGCAAGTCTACCACAATATCTACAAATATATTCTACACCATCTTTAAAAGTTTTAAATTCTTTTTTCTCGGCATAAACATAAAAACCTTTAGTATGATTAAGATAAGATTTTCTCGCATCATCTTTAGTGAATTCAGGGATTTTTTTAAGCATTAAGTCAGTAAGATTTTTTTGGAATCTTAAAGATAAAGCATCAAAGTTAAAATAATCCCACTTTTTAATTTCAGAATCAGAGATTTTAAGTTCAGCAATTAAAACATGAATGTGAGGATTAAATTTTAAGTCACGACCAAAAGTATGAAGGAAAGCAAAAAATCCAGGAGTGAATTTTGTTTTTGAAACATAAGCTTTTTTCTTGTTTTTGCCTTTAGTCTTTTTATAAGAAACATTTAAAATAGAATGCAAAGTAAGATTAACAGCTTCATATAAAATATCAATTCTATTTAACGGATAGAAGAAATACTTTCTAAATTCTTTTGGCATAGTAAAAACAATTTGTCTGTGAGGACAATTATATGTAGTGTTCATAATACTTTCAACACGTTCTAATTTATACTTGTAACCACAAGAAGAACAACAATGAGATTTACAAGTATTGCCGACAAAAATAAAATCACCACAGTGAGAGCATTCATAAACAGTACATCCTAAATTTTTATTATGACAATCAATAACCTTTTTAAATTCTTCATAAGCATTAGGTCTATATTTATCTACTAAATCTTTATTGATTTCATAAAAATCTTCGAAGTGATCTTCTAGAATTTTAGCAATAAGACCAGTTTTCTTAAAAGAATTATAATCAGGATTAATATGTCCATCAATAAACATATTATCTTCATAATTATGATTATTATAATAATCCATAAATTGTTCTACACCTATAATAGGTAGTTTATCTTTATTTTAAGTACTCATAATATAAGTATATCAAATATATACTAATGAGAAAATCATATCATTAAAAAAATAAAAAAATTAACAAAAAGTATTGATTATTTTTCTTGTTGTAGTATAATTTAATTATCAGGGAAAGGTGTTGATTACTATGACAAAAAAGACAATTAATAAAACTTATGTTTTTAGATTATATCCAACAGAAGAACAAAAAGTATTAATCAACAAATGTATTGGTAGTAGTAGATTTGTATATAATTATTATTTAGACAAAAAGAAAACTATGTATAAAGAAAATGAAGTATCTTTATCTCTTTCTGATATGAAGAAAGATTTAAAGAATTTATATATAGAATATCCTTGGTTAAAAGAAGTAGATAGTGTTTGTCTTAGAACTTCACTAGAAGATTTAGATAATGCCTTTCAAAACTTTTTAGAGAAAAGATGTAAGTATCCTACTTTTAAAAAGAAGGATTGCAAAAATACTTATAGAACTGTTTGTATTAGAAGTAGTTATAAAGGTAAAAATTATTCTAGTATAGAATTAGATTTAGAAAATAAAGAGATAAAATTACCTAAACTAGGTAAAGTAAAAATAAAAGGTTATAGAAATAAAAAAGAGTTTAATGGTAAAATATTTAATGCAACTATAAA
>CANQUW010000093.1 GCA_947627145.1 uncultured Bacilli bacterium | reverse complement strand
TTTTTTCTTCAACTCTCATATTTCAATCCTCCATAATTTAATTTTATCAAACTTTGTAAAATTTAACTATCTGATTTTATTATAAGAGTCTTTCACGCAAAACTTATCACTTTCTTTTCTATTAGATGTTGCGGTCATCAAAAGAAAACGTTCACGTTCACTTAATTTTTCTACATTATTATTGTACACTTTTTTATACTTTTTATCAAGGGTTGGCAAGTAAATTTGAATTATTATAATTTTATCAAACTTTAGCTTTCCTTCTGAATTTCTAAATGCCCAAATATCAAAGTCATATCCATCTCTTGATGTAAAATTATTAATGTTAAAAGCTATAACAAAATCATGCTTTTCTTTTGTTCCACTCTTACTTTGTTCTCCATAAGTTCTACAGATATATTCTATGTTTCTTTCCATCATTTCCTTTGTACCACAATTATTTATTTCGATGTTTATTTTTAAGTTACCTATTTGTGTCAAAAGATCTACACGCCTCGCTTTTTCATCTACATTAGTTTTATCTTGTTCATTTTTTAGAAAAACTATATTTTCTTCTAATTCTTCTACAGTAACATCTTTAAAATAGTATGATAAAAACTTACAAAGATATTTTTTTTCTATTAGTATTTCCAAACACACTTTTAAAAAGAACATCTGAAAATATAGGAAGTTTATCATCTTCTTTTAAATTTTCAACTTTCACCCATTTCATTTTATCTCCATAATCCATATTTTCTTCACTAAAAGCAGAGTCAAGTTCAATATCTTTAAGTTTAAAACTTATTTCATTACCATCCATTTCAACAAAACTTTCTTTTTTACCATCTTCCATACTATTCAAAATAATCACATCCTCTCTTCTTTCTAAATATTTTAAATGTATCAAAGATGATATTGTTATATCACATCACAAAAGTAATTACAAATAATCAAAAATTACAAATTCACACTATTTTTACAACGAAAAAAACATTTTCAGAACATATATAATCCGAAAATGTTAAATTGAACTTATTTTAATATTGAATTTGTAATTTTATGCCAAAATTCAACTAAATTGTTTTTTTACAAATTTACAAAACTAATTAACTGTAATTTACAATAGTCTTAAGTCTTTTTATAACCTTCTTTTCAATCCTAGAAATATAAGATTGTGAAATACCCAACATATCCGCAACTTCTTTTTGAGTCATCTCATCATGTCCAAAGAGTCCATATCTTAAAATTATAATATCTCTGTCTCTAGGATTAAGTCTCATTATTTCCTCGACAACTCTTTTCTTATCACTTTTATCTTCTATTCCTTTAGTAACTAAATCTTTATCTGTTCCAAGTATATCTTCTAAATGAAGTTCATTTCCTTCAGCATCATAAGATAAAGATGCATCTATACTAACCTCAGTTTTTTGTTTTTTAGTTTTTCTTAAATACATAAGTATCTCATTATCAATACAACGTGAAGCATAAGTAGCGAGTTTTATATTTTTACCTCGACTAAAAGTATTAATACCTTTAATTAAACCAATCGTACCTATACTTACTAAATCTTCTAAATCAATACCTGTATTTTCATACTTTTTAGCAAGAAAAACTACCAATCTAAGATTATGTTCAATAAGCTTATCTTTTGCAAACTGATCTCCATCTTCCTTAAGTTCTAAATAATATTCTTCCATCTCTCTAGAAAGTGGCTCTGGAAGAACATCACTCGCACCAACATAAAACATCTCACTACCTAAATCAAGTAAATAACAAACTATAAAAATAATTGTAATCATCCTATCTCCTCCTTTATAATATTTGGTAATATACAATCAACACCATCAATACTAGCATTACCACTAACACCAACTAACAAATTATTAAACTCATACTTCTTATCAACCAAAACCCGAGATACCTTACAACATTTAATAACACCACTATCACTAATAGTTTTATAAGGAACATATAAAACATCATTACCTAAATAAATATCTTTACTAACAATAATAACACCACGTTTTTTATAAGGATCAACTAAATTATTACCAGTATCTAAAAACCCAGAAAAACTATAAACTTTATCATCTAAATAAATATCTACATCATGTACACTCTTATATATTTTATTATTCTTATATTCTCTAATATAAAAATATATAATAAAAGGACTAATTATTATAATTAATATTATATTAATAGAAAACCCATTATTAAAAAATATAACCCCAGTATTCTTATAACTAAAACTATCATTAACAAAATATAAAAAACCACCTAAAAATATACTTATAACATATAAAGTAATAAAATTTCTTATAAAATATTTTATATTATGATAAGAAAAGGTAATTATAATCATTAATATACTTATAATAATCTTTCCTATAAATAATATAAAACTACTACAAGGAATAAATAAAAACAAAATAGATAAACTACCAATAATACTACCAAATATAATTTTTTTTAATCGAGTATTTCTTTTAAGTATTCTATCTACTCCAAATAATAATAAAAAATCAAAAAAGAAATTAATAAATAATACTACATCTAGATATATTTTCATGGTAATCACCATCTAAATTATAAAAAAAGAAAAACGACTAATTTGTCGTTTATTATTAAAAACCTATATTTTTTTCTTTTTCCAAAATATCTTTATAATATAACCTAAAAATATAGCCATTATACCTACATATAACCATACAATAATAGTATAAAACACTCCATTTGTATATTCACCTATTATATATGGAATATTAGCAGGTATATATTTACCTATTAACTGTGATACATCAGGAAGACCAATATTATCTTTAACAAATGTAAGTATTCTAAGTAATATATCAACTATCGCAATAAAAAATACAAATGATGAAAATCTTTTAAAAAACATAACTACAATTACAATTAACGCAATTAAAACAATTAAATCAATATACACTAAAACCACCTCTTACTTCATATAAACATTATTATCTATTTCATACCCTAAAGTAGTAACCTCCCCATGTCCTGGATATAAAGTAATATCTCTATCATATTTCTTAATATTTTCGATACTATTTTTCATAGAAACTTCACTACCACCAGGAAGATCACATCTACCAATACTATCTTTAAATATAAAATCTCCAACAAACATAATCTTATCTTCTTTAAAATAGAAAGTAACTGAATCAAGAGAATGTCCTGGAGTATATATAACTTCAAAATTAAAATCTCCTAAAGTATACTCTCCTTCACGTAAATTACTCTTTTTAAATACTTTAATACTTCTTTTACTAAGAAAATTCCTTAAAGCACCTACATGATCAAAATGTGAATGAGTAACTAAAACACCAAGTACTTTATCGTCTCCTATCTTATCTTTTATTTTAGGAAAATCATCTCCTGGATCTATAACTAAACAAGTATTATTATCACTTTTTAATATATAACAATTTTCTTCTAATGCACCTGTAACAACTGTAATAACTTCCATTAATATCCCTCCAATTATAGAATATCATAAAATTATAAAAATATCTATCACAAAAAGAAAAATATCACTAAAAAGTGATATTATTTCATTTTAATAGGTGTCTCTTTCTTTTCTCCGTTGTAATATTTATCTTCAGTAACAATAACTTCTTCAAGACTCTTTAAAACTTCTTCTTTACTACGATGTAAATCAGCTAAAGTCATACCAGATAAATTAATCTTTTCTTCATAATCACTACTACATGACACATTCATAAAGCTTACCCCCCCTAACCATGGCTAATTATAACACAAAATTAAATTTTTTTCAAGTAAAACGTAATTTAAAAAGAAAAAGTAGATTATTCTCTACTTTTATTTTTATATTGGTAGCCCGTACGGAATTCGAATCCGTGATT
>CANQUW010000092.1 GCA_947627145.1 uncultured Bacilli bacterium | reverse complement strand
CATCTAAATAAGAACTTAAGTCTAATAAACCAACATTTTTAAGATAAAGCGAACTTTATTCTAAAAATTGGCGAATTTCTATTAAAAAATAAAAGATTATCAAAAATGATAACCTATTTATTTAACATATTAAGTAAATTAATTTTAAACATATCTTTTTCTGGATTACTTTTTGAAATCATTACACCTTTATAGGTAGAAAGTTCTGCTCTATGTCCTTCAGATAATATTTCTTCTGGTGTTATATTTGTAAGTAAGATTACTTTTTTCTCAGTATATACTGTATAATGTACACATATTACACCATGAACTTTAGCAAATAATTCATCTGTAGGTAATTTCAATACATAAGATATAGTCTTATCTTTATCATTTTTACTCTTTTCTTCTCCTAAGAAATTACCTTTACGTAATTCAGGATAATAGTTAAATGTTAACTTTTTATATGCTAACATATTATATTTTCTTACAGATCTTTCTTTTTTACGAAAATCATTTTCATCCAAATATTCGAAAATATATGACTCTTTCATAATATTAACCCCCTATTAAGGATATATCCCATATACCCTTTAAACAATACACATATTATAACACAATTAGGGTTATTTGTCAAACATTTTCTCTTATTTTTCAACCTTTTTGTTTTACTGTACCTGTATAATAGTAGTTTTGTGAAAGTAGTGTTGTATCACCAAAAACACTAAATTGTTTTTTTGTATTTCCTTTAGAATTTACTTTTCTTGTTTTCATATTATAATAACATACATTACCATAAACAGGTTCTTTACGGGAACCAGTATCACTTGTATCGTTTAAAGTATATACTGCTACTGTTTTAGACATAGAACCTTGGCATAAAAGACTAGCATCATCATTTACGTTTTTTAATTCTCCAGTAAATTCATATACATCATACACATATTTAAGTGGTTTATCAACACAAGTCTCTTCGCATGCTTCAAAATCTATTTTGATAAATTTATATACTTTGTTTACTGTATCAGATGGTGGTGTATCAAAAGATTGTTCTCCTTTGTATTCCCAGTTACCTTGTGTTGATTTTGTATCAGAGCTAATACTATTTACCATAGTATATACTGCATTAGTTGCATAAACAACATTATTTATAACAACATAGTTGTATTCTTGACATCCTTTTATATTAGATGTTGTAGTTTGTGATAATGCTTTTCTGTTAGAATTATATTTATTACTATAACTACTAATTTGTTCTTCTCTATTATATAAAACTATTTTTCTTCTACATGTTGGATCTTTATCATCACAGTTTTCTCCTTTTGTATCACATGATGTTTTAGTCCATCCAGACCAATCTGACCATGAACCTAATTTAGCATTTTTGGTAGTTGCATATTCATAGTCTTTAGTATCATCTTGTGCTGGAATATATGGTACTTCTTCTTTTGGCTCTACTGTTATTTCATCATTAATTTTATTTGTATCAGAAATTTTTACAACTTTTGTTGATGTAGTTGCTTTAGTTGATAGAGTAATACCTTCTTTTTCACATAAATAATCACTACAATAATTATAATGACCTAGATGAGTTAATACATAATTATCTTCTGTTTTACATTTTAAATTAGTTTTTAAAACATATTCATCATCTTCAAATGGTGTTAGTTCTATATATGAATTTTTACTATCACATACTTTATCATTTTTATCAATTATAGATACTAATATTCCTTCATCTATAAGTTCTTTTATAGTTACTTTATATGGTTCATCTTTTTTTATTTCTTTTAATTTATCTTCATCAAAATAACCAAGTGCTACTGTATTAATATGTTCAATATTTTCTTTATATGTAGAACTTGTATATGGATTAGTATTAATATTTGCATTATTTACATATTCATCTTTAGTCATAACTTTTACTGTTATGAATGCTGTAACAATTATTATTAATGCAAGTATTGCTCTTATTACTAAATCTTTTATTGGGGTTCCTCTAGATTCATATTCTTCTGTATACATTAATCTTCACCTTCTTTTAAGTGTACTATAGTACATCCTATATTAAAATTATCTAATTTAAAATCACTTACTAATTTATTTTTTCTTAATGTTTCATGAACACTTCTTTTTACTATTCCACTGCCTATACCATGTACTATTACAAAACTATATTTCTTTTGTATATATTCATCATTTATAAATTCATTTACTAAAACTCTAGCACTATCTCTTGTTTCTCCATGTAAATCTAGAGAATCAAGATTATTATAAAACTCCATGAGAACGTCCTATAGATAGTACTTCGTCAAGCTCTGGCATAGAGTTTCTAGAACCTATCTTTTTTACTGATAAGGCTCCTGTAATATTAGCAAGAGATACTGCTTTATCAAGTGTATAGTTGTTTATTAAAAAATACATTAATGCTCCATGAAATATATCTCCTGCTCCTGTTGAGTCTAGTGCTTTAACAGGAATACTTGAAATGGTTAAGTATTCGTTATTATATTTTATTAATGAACCTTTATCTTCTAAAGTTATAATTATATTGGTTTTAAAGTGTTCTTCTAATTTATTATAAATTTTTATCCAGTTTGTTTTATCTTGGTTAAATTTTATTTTAGTAAAGTCTTCTGCAAAAACTTTTGAACAAGCAAGGTATGTTACTTTACTTCCGAGGCAAAGGGTTGATTCTTTAAATGTTCCAGCATCTAAAACACTTATAGCATGGGGATTTTTTTCAAGTACTTCTAATGCACTATCTAAGTGTTCTCCATCTAAAAGTATATAATCAAATTTTTCGTTAATATCTTTTTTTAGTTTTGTTATTTTTGGAGTTGCTGCAGTTATTATAGTACGTGTTCCGTTTTCTAGGTTGGCAATGATATAACCACTTGATGTATTTTCTCCAACGTAATCTAAATAAGTTGTATCTACTCCGATACTTTTAAATTCTTCTTCTACTTTTTTACCGTAAAAATCATTACCTACTGCACCAGCGAAAGATACAGGTATACCCCATTTTGCAAGTAAATAGGAAGCATTAGCAGCAGGACCTCCACCACATTCTATTTTACTATCTGTTCTATATTTTTCATTCTCTTTTGGAAATTTATCAATTGGTAGAGTTGTATCGTATGTAGCATGACCTAAACAAAGTACTTTCATTTATCATCTTCCCCTTTTTCTCCAATCTTATTATAACAAAAAACAAAAAAGATTTAAAGTCCTATTAATAGTTATTTTAATTGATATAAATATAAAAAAATAGATTACTCTATTATTTCTAAAGTATCTATTTCCTCTACTACAGCCATTTGCTGCTCTACAACAAGTTTTAATTTTCTTTTAAAAACTTGTAAATTCTTTTCTAATATATCTCTCTTAGTCTCTATTTTATCAGCTTTTAATAAAGCTTCATTTACAATTCTTGATGCATTGTTTTTAGCATCGGTTACTATCATAATGGATTCTTCTTTAGCCATTTCTTTTAATCTATCACTGGCTTTTTCAGCTTGTATTATTGTTTTTTTAAGATTTGTTTCAGCATCTTTATAATGTTCAAGTTGTTTTTTTAGTTTATCTATTTCTTCTTGTTGTGATTTACACTTTTTTACAATATTTTCTGTCTGTTTTATTACATCTCCTACAAACTGATTTACTTCTTCTCTGTTGTAACCGTTTTGCTCTAAACTAAATTTTTCCATAGTATCACCTCGAGACTAATTCGTCTATATTATAACATAATCTCTTTTACCAATCAAATTCGTCGTCATCGTCTTTTGTCTTTTTGCTTTTTGATGGTTTTGTAGTAGCATCGTCGCTAATTTTTCCTTCAACGTCTACATTGTTAGGTGTACATAAGAATATTCCTCCACCTAATTTTTGTAAATCTCCTCCAATTGCGTA
>CANQUW010000091.1 GCA_947627145.1 uncultured Bacilli bacterium | reverse complement strand
CTTTAGAAGAAAAAGATATTTTTATATCAACTCAAACAGCATGTGCAACAAGTGTTTCTTCTCCATCACTTTCAGTTCTTGCAATAACAAAAGATGAAAATCGTGCACTTCATAGTATTCGCATTAGTCTATCACATTTAACAACTGAAAATGAAATAGATACATTCATTAAAGAACTAAAAGAAATAATAAAAAAATTAGGAGCACTATATGAAACTAATTAAAATAAATGCTATATGGTGTAGTGCATGTCTTATTATGAATAAAAGAATTGAAAAACTACAAAAAGAAAGAAACATCGAAGTAAAAAATATAGATTATGACCTAGACAGTGAAGAAGCACTAAGTTATAATCCAGGAAATATCTTACCAGTTTTAATATTTACAGATGATGATAATAACGAATTAAAAAGATTAACAGGAGAAATAGATTATAAAGAACTATTAGAAGTAATAGATAAGTTAGGTGATTAAGTAATGAAATATATAAAATTAACATTAGTAACATTAATATTATTTTTTACATTCTCTTTAAATGTAGATGCCAAAGGAAAAGTAACTTTATACTTTTTCCATGGAGATGGATGTCCACATTGTGCTGAAGAAGAAGAATTTTTAAGTGATATAGAAGATAAATATAAAGATACACTTGAAATATCTCCATATGAAGTTTGGTATAACTTTGAAAATCAAAGATTAATGAACAAAGTAGCCGATGCTTTTAATACTAAAGTATCAGGAGTACCATTTACAGTAATTGGAGAAACTTACTTTACAGGATTTAGCGACACAAGTAAAGAAGAAATAGAAAATACTATAAAAAGAAATATAAAAAATCCTGAGAGTAATATAGTTGCTAGTGTAATAGAAGGACAAGAAAAAAAGGTATCTAATAAAAAAACTAAAAGTAAAGATAAAATAATAACACTACCTTTAATAGGAAAAGTAAATGTTAAGAAAACATCAATTCCTATCGCAGCAATTGTAATAGGTTTAGTGGATGGATTTAATCCATGTGCCATGTGGGTCTTATTATTCTTAATTAGTACTTTAATAGGAATGAAAGATAGAAAAAGAATGTGGCTACTAGGATCAGTCTTCCTCCTAACGTCGGCGTTAATGTATTTAATAGTAATGTTTTCTATATTTCAAATTACTACAACAATATCAACATCAATTATATTAAGATATATAATTGCAATAGTTGCTTTAATAGGAGCAGGAATAAATATATATAGTTATTATAAAGGATTAAAACAAGATTCAGGATGTGAAGTAGTAGATGATAACAAAAGAAAAGAAATATTTAAAAAAATAAGAAAATTTACTAAAGAAAAAAGTCTTTTACTTGCACTCGTAGGAGTAATAACACTTGCTATTTCTGTAAATATAATAGAACTAGCATGTTCAGCAGGATTACCATTAGTATTTACAGAACTTCTAACAATAAATAAAGTATCAAGTGCTATGTCATTTATATATACACTAATATATATATTCTTCTTCTTAATAGATGACTTAGCTATATTTATAATTGCAATGGTTACAATGAAACTAACAGGAATATCTACTAAATATAGTAAATATTCACATTTAATAGGGGGAGTTTTACTATTACTAATTGGTATACTTTTAATGGTAAAACCAGAATGGTTGATGTTTAATTTTAAATAATAAAGGAGATGCACTATGGAAGGTGTTAATGAATTAAATGGTCCCAAAATTATTCCACTAGTAGATCCAGAAACCGGTGAAGAATTAAAATTAACTAAAGATGGAACATTTCAAAATTTAAGAACTAAAGCTGAATTTGTAGTTAATGACAGAGGATTTATAATTTCTTTAACTGATCCAGTAACTAAAGAAAAAGCACATTTAGAAAACAACCATTTAGTAAATAATAATACTAGAAAAAAATATCCTATAAATGAAAAAGGAGAAGTTATAGTAAAAGAAAAAACTAAAAGCCAACAACAACCAGTACAAACAAAAATAAAGCAAGTTACGAAACAAATACCATTAGAAGTAATTTATAGAGATTATGTTAATAGATATTTAAATTTAGTTTATAAAGAAAAAGGAGTAATATTAGAATTTAACTTTGATAAAACAAATGCTTACTGTACTAGTAGTGCAATAAGTGGGAATAAATTAATTTATAAAGCTAATTTTCAAAATATAGAAAAATTTAAAAACAACGTATTATTAATTATAATAAATGAATTTATAAAAAATAGTGAAGAAGTAACATATAAAGAAAATAAAAATACAAATAATTATAATTTAACTTTAAAGAATAAAGATACAGATGAAATAAGATTTATAAATATAACAGAAGAACTTTTAAATATAATAAAACCGAAAGAAACAAAAAAAGAAAAGAATGAAGAAATAGAATATGATGAAAAATTAGAATTATTTAAATTCTATTTAATAACTGTAACTATAACACTATTAGTAATATTATGTGTTTTAGGAATAGTATTAGTATTAGGATAGAAAGAGGATTACTATGGAAATAATGAAAAGTTTTAGTAATTATTTTAGTGAAATTACTGGTATTAGATCAACATATGCTTATTCAATATTTTCAACAATACTAACTATAATTGTTTTTATTATAATAATGAAAATAGGAAAATTGCTAATAGGTATAGCAGATAATAGAAAAAAAGAATTTATAGTAAATAAAAGATTTCAAAACTTTATGATATTTGTAGAAGTATTAGTAATTATATGTATATGGAGTGATTACATAAAAAGTTTTATGACTTTAATTAGTATATTATCAGCAACTATAACTCTAGCACTTCGTGATTTAATATTAAACTTTTGTTGTGGAATATTTATAAAGGTAAAAAAAGTATTTCAAATAGAAGATAGAATAGAAATACAAGGTATTAAAGGGGACGTCGTAAATATAAAAGCTTTAAACTTTGAAGTATTAGAAGTAAATGGAGATGATATATCAGGACAGTCTACTGGTGTTATAATAAATTTTCCTAATTCACTAGTTTTTACTGAACCATTAAAAGACTATACTAAAGGATTTACTTATATTTGGCAAGAAATAGATATACCTTTATATTTAGATGGAGATATTAAAAAAGCAAGAAATACAATATATAAAATAGTAAATAATATAGACGTTATTAAAAATGTACCAAGAAAAATGGAAAATCAAATTAAAAATTTAATATTTAGTTATAGAGTATATTATAATAATTATGAACCAATAGTATATACTAAAATGGTAGAAGATCATATAGAATTAAAATTAAGATATCTAGTGCATCCAAAAAATGCTAGAGTAATAGAATCTCAAATATGGGAGAAAATACTATATGAATATGATCAAGGTAATATATGTTTATTAAATGGTAATAAATATATTGAAAAAGAAGAAATAGAAGAGGAAGAAGCATCAAATTAGATGCTTCTTAATATTTTTTTTACAAAAACCTTGACGAACAAAGAAAAACTATGGTATAATTCTAATTGTCGATGGGGCATTAGCTCAGCTGGGAGAGCGTCACGTTTGCACCGTGAAGGTCAGCGGTTCGATCCCGCTATGCTCCACCAATATGTATTTTAACCTTATTTTATAAGGTTTTTATTTTTTACCTACCTATTTACCCGCCTAATTTTCTCCTTTCTTATAAATTATCTAATAATTCTACTATCTCATCTTGTATAGTAGGGAAATAAGTGTATATATATTTTTTAATTTCTTCAATAGTATGATATATTCTATGCTCCACCATTTTTGTATATCAAGGACTAGTAAGTCCTTTTAATTATATAGTAATAAAAAATCACTTAATTATTTAAGTGATTCAGACCTGTAAATGTCAAGGTAAAAAGTCACAAAAATTTCATTCTTAAAAAGTCATAGTTTTTATGCCTGTCGGCAACTTTAC